>JBDSCV010000171.1:0-6030 GCA_039920905.1 Pyrinomonadaceae bacterium | reverse complement strand
GGCAAACCGCGACACGGCAGCGGCACTTCGTGACGGCAAAACAAAACGGGTTGATGTCGGCAAGGTGACGTTTCAAAGCCACAGCAATGAAGCTGTCCAACGCTATTTTCTCAACGTTTCCTCGTTTGGCCTTTCTGCCGCTGTTCTCAGCCGCGTGAAATCAGCAAAATTTTTTGACTGGCTTCCACTTGATTCATTTCGCGGCCGGGCAAATTTTGCCTTTTCTACGCTGCGGGAAATACTTGACCTAGATCCCGTCAGCATTCGAGTGCGTTTCGATGATGGTGACGAAAAAACGCTGCAAACAATTAATTTTTGTATCGCAAACGCCCGTTTTTTCGGCGGCGGGATGATGATCGCACCCAACGCAAAGATAAACGACGGTCTTTTCGACGTAGTAAATATCGGCGATCTCGGTACCGCAAAAATATTGCTAAATGCCTATTCGCTCTATCGCGGCACTCATAACTCCCTTGATGAGGTGAAAAGCACGCTTGCACGAAAGATCGAAGTTTCAGCGCTTGATCCGTCGCAAGAGATATTTCTGGAAACGGACGGCGAACTGCCAGGCAAACTGCCCGCAACCTATGAGATCATTCCCGATGCAATTCGGGTTCGCGTCCCCCGATCGCACTCTTAAGTAGCCCTGAGCTTTGCAATTTCTGTAACATTTTCGTTACACTTCCGTAACATACCTTAGCCCTCCGTTGCGATATTTATTTGGAGTCGTAAAGGTATATTTCACCTCCGATTTTCTGCTCATAATGCATACGGTCCGATATTCTTTTGTGTTCCTCATTATCGGTTTTGCCGCATTTGCCATATCTGCACAAATCACTGCGATCGCTGACGATGACGACATTCAGAATTGGAACGACGTCAATCTGACTGTTGTGGTAAACAAGAAAATTGATCTGTATTTCCCGTTAACTTTGCGGTTTGATAAGAACATCAGCCGTGTAAATCAAGAACGTGCGGGAGCCGGTATTGTTTTCAAACCAACAAAAAGTATCGCTGTAACTCCGTTTTATTCATACATACGCTCACGTAATTCGGCAGGTCGGTTTAGGATCGAAAATCGGTTTCACCTTCGATTTGTATATCGGTTTCAGTTCAAAAAATTTGGCCTCTCGCACCGCAGCCAATATGAATACCGTTTTCGTCCGACAGGCAATCTGTGGCGTTACAGGCCGTCAATCACCCTTGAAAAAGAGCTGCCAAAGGACATCGCCAGCGGCCTAAAGGTATTTATCACCGAGGAACCGTTTTACGAATCTGCGTCTCGCCGTTTTTCCCGGAACCGTCTATCGTTCGGCATAAACAAGGCCCTCACAAAAAAATTGTCGCTCGATATTTACTATCTCCGCCAGGACGACAATTTCTCGCATCCCGGCCTCGTTCACGTGATCGGAACGGCATGGAAGATAAAACTTTAGAGCGGCCAAAAGGTTGGAACGAGAAACATTGCCACGGCAAAAACAATAACCGTCAGGATCGTACCGATCTTGACGAAATCCATAAACCGGTATCTGCCGGGCGTATAGACCAAAACACAAGCGGGTTCCAGCGGCGTAATGAATGAAAAACTCGCTGCATACGTGATCGCTACAATAAACGTCCGTGGGTTTACGCCAAGAGCTATCGCCGATTTCACCGCGACCGGAAGCACTACGAGAGCTGCTGCCTGGTTCGACATGGGCTGTGTCAGCGCGACCGTAAGTATAAAGAAACCGGCGAGTACCGCGGTGGGGCCGAACACACCGAGATAATCATTAATAAAGGCCGCCAACAATTTATCCGCTCCCGTGGATTCCATCGCGACCCCAAAGCTCATCATGCATGCAATGAGCACCAAAACACGAAAGTTGACCAAATTGTACAGTTCGCTATGCTGAACGGTCCTCGTCGCTAGCAGCAGCATCACACCGGCAAGAACCGCGATTGCCAATGGTATTTCAAACCCGAAAACAACTTTTGTAAGAGACAAGCCGAGAAACAGCAAAAAGGCGGCGATGGCCCATTTCCGTTTTTCAAAGCGAGTGTTGACGTCAGTTAGGTCTTCTAATATAAGTACATCGTTATCCGCTACCAGCAGATCAATGCCGAGGCGCCGGCCTTGAACTAGCAGCACGTCGCCAAAGTTGATCGTCACATGACTCAACTTATTAACAAAGGTACGCCCGTGGCGGTTGATGGCAAGGACGGCCATGTTGTAACGGTCGCGAAAAGCCAGGGTCTTTAATGTCTGACCCGAAAGCCTGGAATTTCGTAAAACGAGCACCTCAAATAGCTCGACATTCCCGCCCTCAAGTTCCGTATCACTTAGCAGAAAATCAGGTTTGATCTCAAGCCCGGCTTCCTCCTTGACGCGAAGAATGTCGGTGATAGTCCCTTCGACAATGAGCGAATCCCGGCGACGGATGCGTTCGGCCGAACTTGGGGCATTTATTTTTTCGCCGGTACGGATGATGCCGAGTACGCTTAGATCAAGTTTTTGGTTGAGATCGGCCTCCCCGATGGTCTTTCCTACGAGTGGCGATTCTGGGAGAACCAGAAGTTCTGAAATATACTCCCGCATCTTGTACTGCTCAGTGAGTGACTCTTCGCCACCGCGGCTCGGAAGCATCAAGCGGCCGACCGTCAGCATATACAGCATTCCGGCAAACAACGTGACGATGCCGACTGGAGCCAACTCGAACATCGAAAAAGGCTCAAGTCCATACCGCTGGATCGTGCCGCTTACGGCCAGATTGGTCGATGTCCCAATTAACGTGCAACTGCCGCCAAGTATCGCACCAAATGCAAGCGGCATCAGAAGTTTTGACGGCGGTATTTTTGCTTTAGTCGCGAGTCCTATGATGATCGGCAGGAACATGGCGGTCGTCGTCGTATTTTTGAGAACGGAGGCACTAACGGCCGCCGAAATCATAATCAGGGCAGTCAAAATGAAAACATTGTCGCCCGCGAGACTATGCATCCGCCGACCGATCAGATCGACGACGCCTGTTTTAGCCAAACCGCCTACGAGAACAAAAAGGCCGCCGATGGTGATGATGATATCATTGCCAAATCCCGCTACTGCTTCCTGCACAGTAAGCACCTGTGTAAGCACAAGCGCCATTACTAGCAACAGCGCCACAATGTCCACAGGGATCTTTTCGGTCGCGAAAAGAACTATCGCGACCATGAGCAAAATGAGGGTTACGGCAATCGGCGACATATTGCGTCAGAATATATGAAAACTCCGGTAATGGAAAGAGGGAACACTGGTTGTCTCGATCCACCCGCACCCAAGCGCACGACCTCGCCTTGAAACTGCTCGCCAACTAGACCACAATAGCGTCTAGACATATATGTCAGAATCATTTTGCAAAATGCTGATCGCGTCGTTCGAGCAGCGGCCCGACAAGATCGCGATGCGTGTCGTCGGCAGCGACGACGAGGTCTACACATTCGCCGAGATGCTGAACAAGATCCGCTCGGTCGCCTATCGGCTTGGTCAGGAAAAGGTCGAATTCGGCGATCGGGTCGCACTGATCGGCGAGAATCATCCGTCATGGGCGATCGCGTATCTCGGCACACTTTATCACGGGGCCGTTATCGTACCGATGGATCCGCACGGCGAGATCGAGACGATCACAAATTTCCTTAAAGATTCAGAAGCAAAGATAGTGTTTCTCTCGCCCGACCAGATCGAGCGGTATCAGGAGATACAAAAGAAATTGGGTCAGAAGATCCCGGCTGTCGTTTGGGAGGTTGAAGCGTCGCCGGACGACAGTGAAAAGGGCACGAAGAAAGCCGCTGCCAAATCCAAGCCCGAGTCCAAGAATAAGGTGGATTCTACAAAGGGCTTTCAAAACTTCAAGGACTGGTCATCGACCAAGTTTCCCGAAAGTTTTGCAAAAGAGATGCCGAAAGCCGAGGGCGACGATATGGCCCTGCTGATGTACACGAGCGGCACAACCGGCACGCCAAAGGGAGTTCCGCTCACGCATGGCAACATCGTCGGAGAACTTTCCGGGGTTAACGACGTTCTGAAACTCTCCGACAAGGAACGCATCCTGAGCCTGCTGCCGCTTTTCCACGCCTATCTACAGGTAATTAATCTATGGGTTGCAGCGACCTACGGCCCTCAGGTCGGCTATCTCACGGAACTGACACCGGCCGAACTTAGCTCGTCTATGAAGGCGTTTAAGCCAACGATCCTCTCGACCGTGCCGCGTCTCTGGTATCTGTTTCACAAGAAGATATTCGACGCGGTGGACGCCAAACCCATTTATATACGGGCGTTGTTTCGCACGATGCTGGCGGCAAACGGTGTAAGCCGCAATGTGCTTAATGTAAATCTTGGTCCGAAACTGTTTGGTGAGGTGCATAAATCTTTTGGCGGCAAATTGCGCATCGCCATCTCAGCCGGTTCTCGCTTTGACCAGGCTGTCGCGGCAGATTTTCACAACCTCGGTTTCACTATCATCCAGGGCTACGGCCTTACCGAGACGAGCGGTGCGGCGACCGCAACGCCCGAGAACGACAACCGCGTCGGCTCGGTCGGTAAGCCGATGAAGGGCGCCGAGATCAAGATCGATAAACCCAACAAAGAGGGTGTCGGCGAAGTGCTCATCCGCGGCACAGTGGTTTTTGCCGGATATTACGGAAATAAGAAGGCGACCGACGAAGCATTTACAAAAGCCGGCTGGTTTCGAACCGGCGATCTCGGGCGCGTCGATTCGGACGGTTTTCTCTACATCGTCGGCCGCGGCAAGGACGTGATAGTTCTGCCGTCCGGTAAAAATGTCCACCCCGAGGATATCGAAGCTCATTATCTAAAATGCCCGCTCGTCGAAGAATTGGCCGTCATCGGAATCGAGGAAGGCGGCGCTTCGCGGGCCGGCACCGAAAAGCTGGCGGCCGTCGTCGTGCCTGACTTTGCATATCTGAAAAAGACCGGTGTTGCCAACTCCAAGGAAGCGATCCGTCACGCGCTTGACGATCTGGGGCGTTCGCTGCCCGAATACTCGCGTGTGCGCGACTATATGATCCGCGCCGAGCCTCTGCCCAAAACGGCGACAAATAAGGTCAAACGTTTTCAGCTCAAGGAGGAGATCGAAAGCGGCAAGATTACTGCGGACGACAAGGCCGCAAGAACCTGGGAATTGTCCGGGGACGATTCACGCCTACTCGAATCGAGTGCCGCAAAAGCCGTCGTTGCCATAATTAAAAATAACTCCCAAGACGCGGACGTCATCCACCCAGGCATGAGTCTTGAGATCGATCTCGGTCTCGACAGCCTGGCCCGAGCCGAGGTTTTCGCGGGTCTCGAACATGCTTTGTCGGCCCACTTCCCCGACGAAGAAGCGTCGCAGGCCCTGACCGTTGGCGAGGTCATCGCTCTGGTCGAGAAACGCGCCGGAGATATTGACGATTCAAAGGTGATCTCGACGGAGCTCAACTGGTCGGAGATCTTGGAGAAAGCCGACGCCAGAAGCTCCCACGAGATTCGCCCGGTGCTTAAGAGCCGTCCGATCTTCAACACCTTTTCCTTTGCGGTTTACAAATGTTTTTGGCTGATCTTTAAGTTATTCCTGCGGCTCGAGGTAAAAGGTCTCGAGAACCTCGACGCAGCGGCGAGCGGCGTTTCGTCCGGAGTAGATGACAGGAGCAAGGAAAACGACCACTCTCCGAAACAGTCAGGCAAGGCCTCAAACGGCGATCCGCGATCCGGATTCCTCATTTGTCCGAATCACCAAAGCTTTCTTGACCCATTCGTCATCTGTTCAAATTATCCTTACCGCGTTTTCAAAGACAGCTTTCACGTCGGTGCAAGCGAGTTTTTTGATAACGCTGTCACACGATTCATAGCCAAGATGCTCAACATCGTGCCGGTTAATCCCGACACGGAACTGATGCGGGCAATGAAGGCCAGCGCCGTCGGCCTCAAAAATGGAAAAGCGTTGAATATCTATCCCGAAGGCGAACGAGCGTTTGACGGCGAACTTCACGAATTTAAGAAAGGAGCTTCGATCCTTGCCA
>JBDSCV010000170.1:0-3337 GCA_039920905.1 Pyrinomonadaceae bacterium | reverse complement strand
AACGAGCGGGAGCGGGAAGATCGGTAAATGTTTTATACCGGTGACTTTTTCGAGTGCGTCGGACATATTTCTTTCGTAAGAGTTCCAAGTTCCAAGTTCCAAGTTCGAATCCGAAATCTTAACTCGGAGCGCGGAACCTAGAACTTGGAACTATTTTGAGACCGATAAACTCCGCGATCTTCTGTGGTTCATCCTCGCTGAGGGCCATTCGCTTGGAACCGATAACGGCATCAGAAATGTCATCGGCCCTTGTTTTATAGCGGTTGTCACGGACTATGAGGTCTTCGATGACGCGGCGCTCCAGCTGTTCTCGTCCCGCGTCGTCGGGCTCGTCCAGCGTGTCCAGATAGTCCGCCGGAACTGTGTGATTTTTTATCCTGACGTGCAGAGCATTTGTTGCTAATTTTACTTCGTCGCGGATTTTTTGCATTTCAAGCAGCGAATTTGGAAACCCAAGCTGCCCGCGCAAGGCGATCTCGATTATCGGCTGCGGCCTGTCCGGCTCGGCAACGCGGGCCTCGGTGCGGGTCAGTTTCAAAACGTCTTCCGTTATCGCTTTTGCATCGGCATAATCGGTCACCTGAAACACTAATTGCTGAAATGGCCGAAAATGATAATCCTCTATGTGCCGCGCCGAAACATTATTTTCATCATCAACCTCGACAATAAATACCCCGCGAGTTTCGCAGAACTCACTGATATTCGTAATCTCGATCGAGCCGGGATTGAATGCCCAATTGTCGATCTCGTAATGCTTGTGCGTGTGGCCGAGGCCGACATATTCGACCGCAGATTTGAGTTCTTTTAGAGCATCAAGCGACAACGCCGGGATCGGATGCATCTGGTGTCCCTCGACATCGGTGTGAAGCATCAGGATGTGAAACGCGTCGTTGCGGCGGTTCTGTTTGATCGCTTCGGTGAGCAGGGGTATCGCCCAATTGCCCGATGCACCGTACCAGTCCGAGCCGAATATTCTCGCCCGGCCGATGTCAATATAACCGCCCTTTTTTCCTGCTTCGTCCCATGGTTCATAAGTCATTTTCCCTTCGGACGGAGAGGGCTCGAGCAGTTTTACCAATCCCCAACTCGACAAAGAACGCAGCCAGCTGAATTCGTTGTCACTATGTTTTTGGTCGTGATTTCCTTCGATGGAAACGACCGGAATTCTGGCGTCACGCATCATCGAAAGCCCTTCGACGGCGTAATTCATCGTCTCCGGCGGCACCGAGCGTTTGTGAAAAAAATCGCCGCACATTATGACGAAATCCACCTTTTCGTTTATCGCATACCGCCGCAGCACGTCGATCCAGGCATCAAAAAAATCCCGCGGACTTTCGGCCAATTGGTATCGCGTACATCCGAGATGTACATCGGCGATATGGAGGAATTTCATAGGGAAGATTTTACCACATAGAACACAGAGGACACGGAGATAACTAGGAAGTAGTAGGTCGCTATATGTTGCGACCAATGATCTAGTTAAAAAATATCTTCTTTGATTTCTCTGTGCCCTCTGTGTTCTCTGTGGTAAATTTCTTTCATGGACAAAGTTGTACTCATCACCGGTGCGTCGAGCGGAATCGGTTTGCAGACCGCAAAACTGTTTCAAGCAAAGAATTGGAAGGTTGCAGCGACTATGCGTACGCCGGAAAATGCGCAAGATTTGAAAAATATCGTTGATCTCGAATGCTTTAGGCTGGATGTCACGGATGTCGATTCGATCAAAACGGCGATTGCGGAAACTCTGGAAAAGTTTGGTCGCATTGACGCGGTGGTCAACAACGCCGGGTTCGCTGTCGTCGGCCCCTTCGAGGCCGCGACTCGAGAGCAGATCGAGCAGCAGATGCAGACAAACGTCTATGGTGTGATGAACGTCTGTCGCGAGATATTGCCTTATTTTCGCGAACAAAAACGCGGAGTGATCGTCAACGTCGCGTCGATGGGCGGCCGTCTAACATTCCCGCTGTACAGCATTTATCACGCGTCGAAATGGGCACTCGAGGGTTTTAGCGAGGCACTGCAATACGAGGTAAAAAACTTTGGCATAAAGATCAAGATCATCGAGCCGGGGCCGATCAAGACCGATTTTTATGAGCGTTCGATGAGCATTTCCAAAAAAGAGGGACTCACCGCCTACGACAATTTCGTCGCCCGTGCGATGCCTAATTTACAGCATGCCGGTGAGACGGGCCCTGATGGTTCGGTTGTCGCTGAAGTAATATACACCTCTGTTTCCGACGATTCGTGGAAGATGCGCTATCCGGTAAACTCGCACCTGATATTGGCGGCACGGCGGTTGTTGCCCGACGCTCTGTTCTTGCCATTAGTCAGAAAGGCGGTTTTAAAATAGCCAAAACGTCGAAAAAATGAGATGATTAGCCAACGTTTTCTGTAGGCGGCTACTCAATCCGAAAATTTACCGGTTGTATAGAACGAAGCCCGAGTTTTTTGCTTCGGCTTACGTCTGCTTTTAAGAATGAAGATATTACTTTATAACCCCGACAACGGCATCACGCGGAATTTTATGCCGCATCTGTGGATGTTTCTCCTCCAGTCGCTGACGCCAAAGGAGCATGAGGTAATACTCATCGACGGCAACGCAAAGGCGATGACCCGACCGGAATTGGTTCAGTTTTGTAAGGACGAAAATATAGGCCTCGTCGGCATCGGGTCGATGACGCGAATGGTCGCCCGTGCCTATCTGGTGGCGGATTCGCTGCGTGAGGCGGGGTTTAAGGTTGTTATGGGTGGCCCGCATGTGACGGAATGCCCGCTTGAGGCGCTTGGCAAGGACGGCGGGCCGCGTCACGCCGATGCGGTCGCACTTGGCGAAGCCGATGATTATTGGGCCCAGATGGTTGAGGACGCCGCAAATGGCGAGCTCAAGGAAACTTACCAGCCAAAGATTGACGAGAAAGGCAATGATTTTAAACCTAGCCTCCAGCCGTATCCGCATATCCCCTGGGAAACGCTTGATCTTGACCAGTTCTCTCTCGTTCCTAAATTCCTACAGCCGGTGATGTCCAAAATGGGCGAAGGCTGGGGCAAATTCTTTGTCGTTCCCATCGAGACCGGACGCGGGTGTCCGTATGGCTGCGAATTTTGTACCGTAACAGGATTTTTCGGCGACTCGATCCGCTTTCGTTCCAACGAAAGCGTTGTCGAGGAACTTCTGCGGCTAAAGGCGAGAGCGAAAAAAGAAAAGGGCCAGATGGCGGTTTTCTTTATCGATGACAATCTTGCGATCAATAAAAAAAGGCTCAAAAATCTGCTCCGCGATATGATCGCCGCCGGCGCGACGCTGCCTTGGGTAGCTCAGATCAGTGCCAATCTGCTT
>JBDSCV010000169.1:0-6768 GCA_039920905.1 Pyrinomonadaceae bacterium | reverse complement strand
CCATTTATCGTTCCCGCACAGCTTTTTGCCGCATTGCTTTCAGAGGCAAAAGGCATCGACCCGGACGCACCGAGATCGCTTTCAAAGGTCACAAAAACCATTTAGGATATTGATCACAGATTCAAGCAGATAGGGGCAGATCGGAAAAATACGATCGCGTTTCGGTGCCCTTGATAGCGACGTCATCTGCGTTCATCTGCGGCTAAAACTTTGCGGCGTTGAGAAGCCCCTCGCGCATCGCTCCGGCCGTTCGCCAACGGTTTTCTACCTGCTTGGCGAGAGCGGTCTCGATCACGGCGGCGACGTGATGGGGAATGTCAGGTATTCGATCTTTGATGGGAATGATCGGTTTTTCAAATATTGCTTTTACAGTCTCGGCGATGCCTGCCTTTGGGCTGATGTCGAGTGCATTTGCACCCGTTAGAAGGCTATACGCCGTCATACCAACCGCGTAGATGTCGGACGGCGGCTTTACGTCTTTAAAGTCGCGCACCTGTTCGGGCGGCATATATGCGATCGTTCCTGCCACATCGCCGACCATAGTTACCCCGCTCATACCGGTCTCTTTAAAACTCTTTGAGAGGCCAAAATCGGTCAGTTTTGCCGTGCTGTTTGGAAACTCGCCGTGGACGAGAATGTTTTGCTCCTTAATGTCGCGATGAACAAATCCCCGCGAATGTGCAAAATCGAGAGCTGCAAGTGTTTGCTCAATAACCATTACCATCTCTCGGTAATCGAGATTACCGCCGCGATGCTTGGCGAGCCGCGAGGCGTCCATGCCGGCGACAAACTCAGTCACGAGATAAACAAGGCCGCTGTGTGTGCCGTGTTCGATATATGTGACTATATTTGGGTGCTTTAGGGACGAGGCGACCTCGATCTCACGCATAAACCGTTTTAGCGATTGCTCGCTGACCGCGACTTCAGGGAGAAGGGTCTTTATGGCTACGGCCCGACCGTCTGTGTCTGAACGTGCGAGCATCACGCTACCCATTCCGCCCTGGCCGATCATGCGTATCATCTGATAATGCGGGATCGGCTGTGGATTTTTCTTTAGATTTTCGCGGCAATCGTCGCAGATGAACGAGAGTTCGGCGGACGGATTTGCAGCCTCGACAGAGGCGGGAACACTGCAGTTGAGACAAGTAACCGTGACAATCGACGGCTGAGTATCACCGAGATTGGTAGGAGATTTTACAAATTCCTCGAGCCCCGTTGAAACTTCGACCTCAAGTATTGTCTCGCCGCCCTGAATGCGGTCGCCGCTCCTAAGGTAGGCCGTTTCCACACGCATTCCGTTTACATAGGTGCCGTTGGTCGAGCCCAGATCACGCAGAAATGCCTGAGGTGGTGCAATCTCTAAAATGCAGTGGTGGCGTGAGAAATAACGGTCGTGCGGCAGGCGAAACTGTGCGTCCTCGCTGCGCCCGACCATAAATGTGTCGTGTTGGTCAAATGTAAAATCGCGTCCGGTTTGCGGCCCGGCTACGACATGTAGAGTCACACGCATCTTTTCGAGTATATGGGAACTTAGACTATCTGGCTATAAGTGCAATGATGGCGACAACGATCGAGGTCAAAAAACTCATGACGCCGAGGACCATGCCACCGATCGCCATGCCGCGACCGCCGTGACGGCTGCGGTCGCTGTCGGCATTCCGCATACCGAGAAATCCCAGCACAGCCGCTGGCAGACCGAGCCATATCCCGCCATAACAGCAGATGAGCGGCAGGCTCAAAATGCCGAGAATGAGAGCGATCGTCGGCAGTGTCTGGTCGCGCGACTGAACAAAAGCGGGCGATGCGAATGGACGGTTCACTATATTCTGCCGCTGCTGAGGCGGCTGCCATCTGACGGGCGGTGCCTGCCAGTTTGACGGATTTGTCACCCGTGACTCATTCAACATTATCGTGGGCGGCGAATCGTCATCATACCGCGCGGGTGGCGGCTCGTGAGCATAAGCCGTCAAAAGCTCGCCGTCGTCGAGACAAAAGTTAAGATTTTCGTCGCTATAAGTCTGGTTACAACGCGGGCATTGCTTCATAAATTAACGGCGGCTATTTTCTGATCTCAAGATTCTTAAACGCGATCTTCACGCCGTCGCCGGAATAAAGACCGGCCACACCGCCCGCATATCCGTAAATATTCTTGATCGATGTGACCATCGTTCCGTTGATATAAAGCTCGATCTTGTCATCCAGGTCGCGGGCCTCGAGGACATTCTCTTCCGAGCCTTCTTTGATAGCGGTTGACGCGGTCCATGTCACAACGGATTTTTCATCCTGCGGTAGGTGGTGGACGACGCGATATTTCTTACGCTTAGTGTCGATCAAAAAGGCGTAATCCTGCTCGAGGGGAGTCGGATTGCTGTGAAATATCAGCCCGTAACCGAGACTGCCAGCCGCGTTATCGACGTTGCGAAGTGTCACGCGGATGTCGGCCTTATCGGTCTGATATTCCTCCGGCGCGACGAGAACGTAATAAAAACCCTTCTTTTTCGACGACATAATAAATTCGCCATTCGTGAATTCCGTGTTGCCAAAGGCCGAAAAATCCTTGACCCAGGCCGCAAGATCAACCGATTCCATATCGGTACGAGCCGATGTCGTGACGTTTGTGGCGTTCGTGGCCGTATTGGCGAAGTTCGTGGTCGTCGTATTCTTATTTCCCCCCGGCGTTGGAATTGTGGTGCGCGTAATACCATTCGACGCATTAGCCGCCTTGTCCGCCTGCATTCCGATAAACACAAGTCCCGCAAATCCGCCGCCGCAGACCAGAACCACGACGCCAAGGATCAACAAAACCCAGACCCAAGTCTTTGACGATTTTTTTGGCGGCTGCATCGAATATTGCTGCGGAGTATTCCAACCGGCCTGTCCGCCCGTCTGGCCCCCGGTGGTATGCTGTATTTGCGGCTGCGGCTGCTTAGGATGTGGCTCATTCACAAATACCGTCTGAGGCTCAGCGGAGGCCGCTTGTGTCAGGACGGAACCGTCCTCTAGACAGAAATTAAGGTTATCGTCAACATAAGTTTTTTGGCATCGCGGGCATATCTTCATAGTATTTTCCCCGTAAAAAAAGATGTTTGGTCCGGAACGCAGATATTATACTTATTCCGGGGCCGAAATGCGACTGTTTTGCATACGGATTTTCTCAGCGCGTTGTTCCGCGGTCATTGCAGAGTTAAACCGCATTTGCCGCAGAATTTTATGTAGGCGGGATAGACGCCGTTGCAGCGGCGGCAGAGTCGCTCGACGGTTGAGTTCGGAGTGCGGAGTTCGGAGTGCTGAGTAAAGAACGGAGTCGAGCCGGCGCCCGAACCGCCGCTTTCGGAAGAACCACCCGGTCCGCGAATCGCGTCCAGCCCTCCTTTGAAATGATGAGAGGTTATACTTAGGCCGCAGCGTCCGCAGAAGCGTGAATCGTCGGGCAGCGGCGATGAGCATCGCGGACACGGATATGTGCCGGAGTTTTGCGCCGGGCTGATCATTGTAAATGAGCCGCTGCCGCATCGTCCGCAAAATCTGACGCCTTCGGCAAATCGTGTACCGCAATTAGAACAGGCAACGATCCCCGGCATCACGCTCGAGTGAATTCCACCGCCGCTTCCCTGCGAAGATGACGGCTGGCTCGATGTGCCGTGGACGGTGCGAAGTTGGGCCTGAATCACCTGTTCGTTGGCACCTTCGCGGATCTCGATAACGCGTTCGTCGTCCCTTTCGCCCGGCTTAGAGACCCGCAAAACATGCTGCCCGGCCGGAATATCGGTTAAAACAACACGGCCCGAACTGCCGACACTTCCCTTTCGCTCGTCGTTGACATAAACTTCCGCTCCAAGCGGAGCCATCACGACAAGACGCGAACCGCCAGAACGCTTATTTTCGTCTATATCCTCGGCGGCTTTTTCGAGTTCCGAGATCCATTCAGCGACCGACGGCGGACGATTTGCGGGGTCGACCTCCAGAGCACTCATTATCACGCGGTCAACATCAGCCGGAATGTCCGTTCGGATCGACGAGAGCGGCGGCGGCATCTGCATCACCTTCTGCATTATGAGCTGCATCATGTCGCCGGTAAATGGCGTCTTGCCGCCGAGCATCAGATACGCGATCGTACCGAGGGCGTAGAGATCGGCCCGTTTATCGACGCCCATTTCGGGCTGCATCTGCTCGGGCGACATAAATTCGGGCGTTCCGATAATGCCGCGCGATGACGGCGTAGCATTTGAAGCAGTGTCGGTGACCGTCTGATTGACGATCTTTGCAAGGCCAAAATCACCAACTTTTACAAAACCGTCGCCGCCCTTGCCCTTTTGCATGATGAAGATATTCGCGGGCTTGAGATCGCGGTGGAGAATGTTCAGATCGTGGGCGGCGTCAACGCCGTCAGCGATCTGCCGGAGCAAACGGACCGCTCGTTTCACCGGCAGGGTGCCTTCGCGGCGAAGCAGCTTGTGCAGCGTCTCGCCCTCGACGTATTCCATCACGAGATAGAAAATGCCGTCCGCCGTCTCGCCAAAATCCGTGACGCTCACGGTATTCGGGTGTTGGATCGATGCGGCGGCCTGTGCTTCGCGCTCGAAACGGGCGATGGCCTCGCCCTCCTGGAGATCGTCGCTGCTCAAAATGTCCTGGCGAACGGTCTTGACTGCGAGCTTTTTCGTGGCAAATTTTTTGTCACTAGCGAGATAGACCTGTCCCATCGCCCCGCGTCCGAGTCGGCTTTCGAGCAAATACCGGTCAGCGATAGTCTGCGGCCCCGGCAGCGACAGCCGCGTCGCCGTCCCATCATGCGGGCAAGCAGCAACCTCGTCCGGGAAACACAGTTCACATTTGGGGCATTCCTTCATAATCAGTCGTCAGTTGCCGGAAGTCAGTTGTCAGTTCTCTATTCTATGACAACAACTGACCTCTGACTACTGACAACTGACAACTGCTCATGCTATAATTTTGATTGCTTTTGGGTCGTTAGCTCAGTTGGCAGAGCAGCGGACTCTTAATCCGCGGGTCGCAGGTTCAATTCCTGCACGGCCTACCAAAAATAGTGCACAATTAAGAATGCACAATGCATAATTTGGATCTATCCATTGTGCATTGGGCATTGTGCAATTACACCTGATCCCGCCATTTGAGTACTTCGTCACGCAATATCGGATTTTGCTGAAAGCTGCCTGTCTGCCCCTGCGCGGCGGTCGCACGTTGGATATGCCAGTAACTAAGGCCAAGCTTTCCGGCCGCTCGCAGGTAGTGGCTGCGAGCACGGTATCTGCCGGTAAATAAGCCGCTGATAAGCCACGCCGAGCTTTTGAACGCCGAAGTAACGGTTTTGCCAAGCTCCGGCGTAATTAGCCCGCGGGCGATGTCAAGGGCGAGCATATCCTTTAGTATCTTGCCCTGACGTCGCATGATGTAAAGAGTAAATCCGACAAGAATCAGAAAAAACGGGAGTTCGATAACAAAATAGCCAACCGCAAAGCCTTTCAGACCGCCGATCACCGCCAAACCATTCCATATCGCGTGAAGTGTCACTGCTAAGATATAACCGACAACCGGCATCACTATCTGAACAAGTTTATTGTGCGATTCGCGAGCGATGCCGCACCCGATGCCGGTCATTGCTGTGAACGAAACATGAGCGAAAGGCGACATAATGCCGCGCAAAACAAAAAGTACCAGAAGGCCGTCCGCTCCGCCTGCACCGATGGCACGTCCGTAATACAGAACGTTCTCGACCGTAGCAAATCCCAACGCGATCACCCCGGCAAAGACGATGCCGTCCAAAATATCGTCGAAGTATTTTCGGAAGAATATCAGGATAACGAGGACGCCAAGCCCCTTAGAACCTTCTTCAAATATCGGTGCCGACATCACCGCACCCACGGCCTCGCCGGCCCCGGGTGAGACGCCAACGGCAACCACGACGCCGATCACCGTGTTAACGATGAATGAGACGACTACTGCGACAAGGCCGCCCCATGCAAATGCCAGGGCAAGCAGCCACAGCGGTTCGGGATCATAGCGGTCGATCCAGACGAGCGGTATCAGGTAGAGCATTGCCGGGAGAAAAGCGACGACCGTCGCAATCACGGCCGGCACGATGCCGACGCTGGCGAACATCAGCAGGGCCACAACCATCGACAGAAAAATTATCGCAAAGATCGTTACACCGATTCCGATATAACGCCCGGTTTTGCCCGGTTCGGGCTTTACAGCGGCCATGCTGCCGAGGCCAAGGTTCGAGATTGAATTTTGAAGATTCACGGGCTCGGCCTTCGCCAACTGGTCAAACTGTTGGATCGCTTGTTCACGGGAATGCCCCTGTCCCGCCGCCGCGCCGTCTATCAAAACCGAAGCCAGAACGCCGTTTGTCCCAATCTGGATTTGATCGCCTGAATTCAGCTTAGCAGAATCGATCTTCTGTCCATTCACGAGCGTCCCGTTCGTGCTTCTATTGTCGGAGACGTAAAAGCCGTCGGACCTCGTCTCGATAAATGCATGCTGTTTTGACGCGATCCGCTCGGATATTGGATCAAGTCGAATGCTGCACGTTGCACCGCGCCCAATGGTCAGAAAACCTGTCTCCAGCTCGTAAATTCGACCGGCGATCGTTCCGCTTTCGATTGTCAGGTGTAATTTCATACTGCAATCATAGAAACAAAGCGCCCAAAGTCAAGCGTTTTGCTCAACTTTGGGCGTTTGTTAGCGATGATTGTTCGTTAATTACGATGCAGCCTGTAGAGCCTCGCGTATTACAAGGTCGAATGTGCC
>JBDSCV010000168.1:0-3375 GCA_039920905.1 Pyrinomonadaceae bacterium | reverse complement strand
ATAAGCCCGCTTTTCTCCGTCTGGTCAGCCAGCACCTTAAAGATGAGTTCCTGTTTTCTAAGGCCGGTGGCGCCCTCGATGCCCATTTCTTTGGCGATATGTGTCAGTTCGCTGATCGACATATCCTTGAGATCGGCAATGTTCAGCATCGCACTTTCGGCACCGCCGTTGCTGCCCGAAGATTTCTTTTCCCGCACCTCTCCATTCGAAGATTCAACGTCTTCGGCTGGCAATGCGACGCTATCGTCTGCGGCTTTTGAGCTTTTGGTTCTGCGGGGTTGTGTTGTTTTGGTAGCCATTTGTGTCTAAATGAATCGGACGTTAGAGTAGTTTTGAAACACTTTAATGAGGTTTAACAATTTTCTCGCGCATAGACGCGTAAAAGACAGATTAGAAATTAAAAAGCGGAGAAAATCGTATGGATTGTATGTAGTAAAATACCTATGAAATAGCTGAAACAGCTTTCTCTAGACCCTGAATTAAAGGGAAAATCAATTATTACAATATTCGACAACAAAAATCAACTAAAACTTTAAGAATTTTCGATCGCGACGTTAATCTCAGCCCAAACTTGCTCACGGCCCCGACTGGTCTGTGCCGAAAATGTCAATATCCTGGCTCCGTGCAATATCTTTTCCGCCTCGGTTATTGACTTACGAAGTTCGTTGTTCGAGGCCTTGTCCGCCTTGGTAGCGACGATCAAATGCGGCTTGTCGTTGAATACCAGCCATTCGTTTAGCTGAATATCAAGCGGCGTCGGTTTGTGACGCGAATCAATAAGTTGGATGCACAAAGCCAACTCTTCGCGATCACTTAAATATTCTTCGGCCATCTTGCCCCAATCTGCCCTCATAGTTTTGGAAACTCGCGCGTATCCGTAACCGGGCAGATCGGTGAAATAGAAAGTTTCGTTTATCAAGAAAAAATTAATGCTTTGCGTCCGTCCCGGCGTATTGGATGTGCGTGCGAGGCCTTTTCTGAGGAGGAGCGAATTGATGAGCGACGATTTCCCGACGTTCGAACGTCCCAGAAACGCGATCTCCCGCAGCCCGTCGGTCGTCCAGTGCCTTTTCTCAAAGGCACTTTTTATGAATTCAGCAGAAGTGATCTTCATTAGGCCGACTTCGCCATTTCGGAGCGCGCGGCTATCATACGTTTGATCATTTCACGCCGCGTAACGAGCAATTCTTTTGCATCGGGCATACGCATAATAAGAGTTTCGAGATTGAGGAGCATTTTCGGGCTGCCCATTGTCTCGCGAAGTTCTGCAAGATACGGCTCGATCTTTGAAAACACCACTACGCTCTCACCGCTGACCGCGTTAAACATCTCCTCGTTAATCGCGTTGTGGTTTACAAAAGTCGCGGCCATGTCCCAGTACGAGACCACCATGCGATAAAACGCACTCGATTCTGGTGCGATCATGGCCGTCATCACGTCCTGTGAGCTTTCGGGAAAAAAGGAACCAACGTACCAGTTTCGGGCTTCGCGCATCGTTGGCTCGCGTCGCAGATCGTACAGTTTCATTAAAAGGTCGGCCGAAGCCGCTTCGTTACCCATAAGTTTCCTCCACTATTCAATATTTGCGGCGATGTCAGGTGTCGCCGCATCGGTCGCCCAGATCTGGGGCGTCTCGATATTTTCGAGGGCGATATCGCCTTCGAGTGCAAATTTAAGCACTTCGTCGATCGTGTCAACGAGATGGATCGTCAGGTCGTCCCGCACTTCCTCAGGAATATCGACGAGATCTTTTTCATTCTCTTTGGATAGAATGAGCGTCTTTAACCCAAAGCGATGTGCGGCAAGTAATTTCTCTTTCACGCCGCCTATAGGCAGTATTTTGCCTCGTAATGTTATCTCGCCGGTCATCGCCACGTCGTGCCTCGCGGCTTTTCGGGTCATCGCCGAAACCATCGCGGTCGCCATTGTGATGCCGGCGCTCGGCCCGTCCTTTGGTATCGCTCCCTCGGGCACGTGAATATGAAGATCTTTCTCGCGAAAGATAGCCGGATCAATGCCAAGTTCCTCTGCCCGCGTGCGAACGCAAGTTAACGCGGCTTTAGCTGATTCCTGCATTACCTCGCCAAGTTTTCCAGTCAGTGTCACTTCGCCTTTGCCTTTCACAAGCGTGGCCTCGACCTGTAAGACATCGCCGCCGACCTCAGTCCATGCCAGCCCGTTGACAAGGCCGATCTCGCTTTTGCGGGCGATATCCTGTTTGCGGAAACGAATGGTGCCAAGCAGTTCCTGGACCTTTTCGGCATCGATGACTACACGAAAATCCGTCTTGTCCTCGGCTGCGACAAATTTTCGTGCGATCTTGCGCAGGCAAGAACCGATCTCGCGTTCGAGATTGCGGACTCCTGCCTCACGCGTGTAATGCCTGATGATCTCAAGGATGCCCTCGTCGGTAAATACAACGCTCGCGGCGTCGATGCCGCTGTTCTCGCACTGCTTTGTGATCAAATGCTGCTTAGCGATCTCGACCTTTTCACGCTCGGTGTAGCCGGACAAACTCAGTATCTCAAGCCTGTCCTGCAGCGCCGGCGGGATCGTGTGGAGCACATTCGCCGTCGCGATAAAAAAGACGTGCGACAGGTCGTAATCGACATCAAGGTAATGGTCGCGGAACGTATTGTTCTGCTCAGGATCGAGCACTTCTAACAAAGCCGCGCTCGGGTCGCCGCGATAATCGCGTCCGAGTTTATCGACCTCATCGAGCAGGATAACCGGGTTCGTCGTCCCGGCGCGTTTCATAAGTTGGATGATCTGTCCCGGCATCGAACCGATATATGTCCGCCGGTGGCCGCGAATTTCAGCCTCGTCGTGCACGCCGCCGAGGGCCAGCCGGACAAATTTGCGTCCTGTCGCATTAGCAATGGATTTACCCAAACTTGTCTTACCTACGCCCGGGGCACCGACAAAGCACAGAATTGTTCCCTTCGGATTTTTTACAAGCTTACGCACCGCAAGGAATTCCAGTATGCGTTCTTTTATCTTTTCGAGTCCGTAATGGTCCTCGTTCAAAGTCTTTTCGGCCTCGCTAAGTTCCTCGATCTCCTCTGACCTCGCGTGCCACGGCACATTTATCAGCCAATCGAGATATGTCCGTGCGACCGTTCCCTCGGCCGACATCGGCGGCATCGACTCGAGCCGCTCAAATTCCTGCATGGCCTTGTCCGTCGCTTCTTCGGTCATTCCGGCCTCGACGATCTTGGCTTTCAGGCCTTCTAATTCGGCCTTTTCGTCCTTGCGTCCGAGCTCTTTGTGAATGGCCTTGATCTGTTCGTTCAAATAATATTCGCGCTGGTGCCTGTCCATCGCTTTTTTGGTACTCGAATGAATATTACGGTCGAGCTGGCGTTTCTCGATCTC
>JBDSCV010000167.1:0-4729 GCA_039920905.1 Pyrinomonadaceae bacterium | reverse complement strand
CGCAGCTGTGCGAAGGGCGTTTATGTCGCTCTCAGAAAGTCTGAGCAGCCTGCCAATTCCTACTGCGTAGATCTGCGTGCGGCCAACGTGCCCAACGCCGACCTGATCGCGTGCGTCGATCGCAGTTGCTAACGCTTCGACTGTGGCTAAATGGATGCGGCTTGCTTCGGAGATCTCTTTGGTTTTTTGTGCCAGACGATTTACATGCATCCTGTAGGCGAGGATCGCAACGATCAACGACGGCGCCACCACAAAACCGAATCCATTTCCGAATTCGACAAGTAGGAGCCAGATGACGGGAATTGTGATCAGAATCAAAATAGACCAAATCACTTTGTTCGATTGTTTATATTTGCTTAATGGAAAGCTTCTCATCCGTGTCTGTTGCGCGCAGCACGGGTAGTCCGGCTTCTGCTAAGTCTCTATACAAAAATCGTTCCATAAATCCCGGATTGTGGAACGGCGTAAATTACTGAAAAAACGGGATGAAAAAGATTTGTTTATTGAGAGTACATCTAAACGACCTGTCAGGTTGACCTAGGAGCGGTCAGATTGACCGGGAGGCTGAAGAACTGGATCTAATTATTGCCAATGCACATAGCACTGCTAATACCGGTCGTCATCAAAATCGTAACTTTGAAAACCGTCCTGATCCTTGCTATCGTCGCCGTCTGACTCGTCTTTGAGATCAAGCTCGATCGGGTCGAGACCTACAACGACGAGGCTCGAACCGCATTCGCCGCACACGGAAACGTCGCCCTGCTCGCATTCGGCGTCAACATAAACTTCTTCCTTACATTCGGGACAAATCGATGTTGGCATATCTACTGATCTCCGGAAAACTTTTCTTGTTATTTGTATTTCATGCAAAAACCGCGTGAAATAGGTTTGATATTCAATCTAACTCGAATACGAACAATTTGGCAAGACTAATTTGTTAAGTTTTTTGCCTTCAGGATTCGCCAGAAAGAAACACGAAAAATTGGTATATGCACTTTCCTTTTCAGCTCCTCCAGACAAATGACTTTGATGTTGTCGGCTTTGGCACCAATGCCGTTGACTATCTCATTCGCGTACCCGACTATCCGGCCTATAATTCAAAGGTCGAACTTACAGATTACTCGATTGCAACCGGGGGCGAGATAGCAACGACCATGTTCGGCCTCCAAAAACTGGGTCTGAAAACGGCATACGTCGGACGATTTGGAGGCGACGGGCCCGGTGAAATGGGTTTGCTATCGCTGGCGGAAGCAGGGGTCAACATAGCGTATGCAGAAACGATGCAAGAGGCCAAAACGCAGATCGCCTTTATTCTGATTGACGATAAAAGCGGGGAAAGAACCGTTATTTGGCAGCGTGATAAAAAGCTGGCGTATGCCGTTGATGATGCGCCAATCGAAGCCGCAGTTCGCGGACGGGTTTTGCACATAACGCCCCACGATACGCAAGCGTGTATACGGCTGGCACGAATTGCCAGAGATAAAGGCATAATAGTGTCGATCGACCTCGATAACATGTTTGATGGGATTGAGGAACTTCTCTCGCTTGTCGACATTTGTATCGCACCGGCAGAGTTTTCTGAAAAACTTCTCGGGATCGTTGATAAAAAAGCAGCACTGAGCGAGATCAAATCTCGATTTCGGTGTGCCGTGACCGGGCTTACGCTCGGAGCGTCAGGTTCGATTTTCTTGTGCCAAGACTCTTTTATCGAAACTTCGGGATTTGACGTTTCGGGCGGATGCGTAGACACAACCGGGGCGGGCGATGCTTTTCGGACAGGTTTTCTCTATGGAATGCTCACGGGTGAGACGGTTGAGGAAAGTGCCGTGACCGCGAACGCCGTCGCCGCTCTTAAGTGTCGCGGGCATGGGGCAAGATCAGGCTTACCGGATAAAACTGAGCTAAAAATGTTGTTAAAAAAGTATAGACTTTAACATGCGAGCCGACGCGCGGATAAATGGGATTTTTTAAGGCTGGGCAAGAGTTCCGGCCCTTTTATAATTTATCGTTAAAGAATCCGATAACAAGGGCCCATGCGTCGTTGGCGGCCGCCTGATCAAAGACCTCGGGCCGTGTGTTGTTAAAGAATGCATGGTCGGCGTCGTATTTGACGGAGTGGACGGGTAATTCAAATCTCTCAGCGGCATCCTCTAATTGGGCAATTTTTTCGGGGTTGATCCAGGCATCCTGCGTAGCGGAAATAAAGATAGTCGGGACCGTCAGTTTCTGTAAAATTTCATCAGCCGGAATATCACCGTAGAAAGGTGCCGCCGCGCTCAGACCTTCTAATTCGCACGCAGCCAGAAGGGCAAACGTCCCTCCCATGCAATAGCCCGTAATGCCAAAATGGGTAATATCAAAGGCCAGCGTCGAAGCGTCGATCGCATTTTTGATCGTGTCGAGTCCATCGGCGGGCGAAAGTCCTTGCATCATTCGGCCGGCTTCGCCGCTGTCTGTCGCGATTTTGCCGCGATAAAGGTCCGGTGCGATCGCGACAAAACCTTCGTCTGCATAGCGGCCGGCAATGTCCTTTATGTGATCATTGAGGCCCCACCATTCATGAATAATAATTACGGCTTTAGTGCCCAGATTATCTGGGAGGGCCGCGTACGCGCTCGCGGGCCTGTTTGCGGTATCAAATGACAGCAATTCAGTTCGCATAAAAAACCTCCAAGCAATTCGATAAAAACTATTGTTTGATTATAAACGCGGTGAGGAAAAACTTCGAATTACGATCACCTTGCGCGTGAATTTGGCTTACCCGCTAATCAGAATATGAAAGCCGATAAAAGTTTTTCCATCGTTCTCGTTACTCTGCCTGTCCAGCCCGTGCCCCGATGATACCGGGCTGCTTTGTCATTCTGGTTTACGGCCAATAAAGTTCTTCTTAATGGACTTCTTCTGCGGCCTTTGGCCTAAAGATAAGCAGAAGGACAACGATCAATACTAATAGAATGACGGATGCCGTATAACGGCTAAGCTCCAGTCCGCCTTTTTCGAAAGGTTTGTCCAGAAAATCGCCGACGACGGCGCCAAGCGGCCTTGTGATAATGAATGCTGCCCAAAACAGAGCAGTTCGAGATATTTTCGTCCAGAAATATATTCCTGCGATGATCAGGAGCATGGTTCCGAAAACAATGGCGGCGCCGCTGTAGCCGAGGCCAAGGCCCACATCGTCGGCCGTCCAGTCGCCAAGAGCCGTGCCCAACGTCTGTGAGAACATGATCGTCATCCAATAAAACATCTCGGCCTTGGGTTCGCTGACCGTATTAACAGATACCGACCCTAATGTGCGGTACCAGACGAATAGCGACGCCAGGAGAAGCGTGAGCAATAGCGCGGAACCGCCCGCATATCCAATACCGATCGAGCGGGTAACGTAATCAGCGAGCGTCGTGCCAACGGTGGTCGTCGCAATTATCGTCAACCAGTAAAGAAATGGATGAAACCGTTTCGCTCGTATCTGCGCGGCAACGGCGGCGAAGAAAATAACGGCAAAAATACCTGTCCCGATCAAATAGCCATACGGATGCGCATCACCCGTCGTCTCGCCGAGAAACGACATCGTCATCGCATCTCCGCCGGTCTCGCCAAGCGTTGTTGCAAGAATCTTTATGATCCAAAAGACCAAAGTAACTTCGGGCACCTTGCTAAAGATTTCTTTCTGTTCTGTATTCATATATTTCTTATTAAAAGTTTATCTGTACGCCAGCGTAGCCGATAAATCGCGGATCGAAGTTGCCCCGAATGCTCCTTCCGACCGAAAAGATAAAGTTCGCGTGTTCGGTCAGCTTAACGCGTGAGCCGAAGTTGTAAACGACTTCGCTGCTGCCAAGGTTCGCCGTCGGCCCGGTGCCGTGAATCTCGCCCATCACCTCCATCGAATCGTTTAACTGTCTGCCGACAATAAAACCGTAGATCATCTCGTCCGGCCCGCGTTTGAAACGGTAACCAACATCACCACCAACGGCAAATTTGCCGACCATCGTCTGCCATTGCAGCGGCATGAGGAATTCGGGGCCTTTGTCAACGATACCGCGTCGAACTGACGATGTTGGATTATTGAACTCGATCTGCGGATAGATGGATACGGCGACGCGATGCTTTTCGTTCTCGTCACGAAAACGCCAACGCACGCCGATATTTGTGTTACCCAAACCTGATATACCGCGTTGCCCGTTGCGGCGCACGACGAGCCATGGTATCTCGACGTTGAGCTGGGTATTCTTACTCAACCCGTAGTTGATATCGAGCAGCGGTGTCCCAAAGAACCGTCCGGCAAAGCCGCGTTCGATGGTAAATGAAGTATTTAATTCCCAGTGGCCTTTCGGAACCGTCTCAGTATCGTCGGTTATCATCGGCGGCCCGCCTTGGGCCGCCGTCACTAACGATGCCGCGCCGATCCACACGGCGAGCGCCAACGCTCGGTAAGACGAAAACGATTTTAATAATAAGTTAAAAATGAAGGCGTATATACCCGTCCAAAAAAAGGCCAGGACCGCGGCCCAAACGCCGCCGCCCTAAACTTTGGTTAAATCCGTTCCCTCAGTGCTTTTCTTTCTTTTCGTCCTTTTCTTCCTTTGCTTCTTTCTTAGCGTTTTCGACATCGACAGCGATTATCTTTCCGGTGTAAGCATCGACATTGACCTCCGTGATTTTACCCTTTCCCGTGCTGATATCGAATGAGTAGATCCAACGGCCTTTCTCGTTTTCCAGTTCCTTGCTCTTA
>JBDSCV010000166.1:0-9358 GCA_039920905.1 Pyrinomonadaceae bacterium | reverse complement strand
GCCGGTCAACCACGGTGTCCGGCCTTTACGCCGATTCAAACGTACGGCCTCGGTTTCCCGAGCGTATTTATTCAGGGATTCGGAAATCCGAACAGCACGATCCACAATAAGCCGATCGCGTTCTTTGGCCAGGATACTTGGAAGATCGGCCGGAGATTAACGATCAACTACGGCGTGCGTTATGACTACGAATTTACCCAGCAGTTTGCACCGACGCCGTTTACGGATCCGCTGACAGGGATCACGCTTACCGCTGCGGACGTTCAGGCGGCACAGGATTTCATTGGGGTAACACAGGGATTTCCCCGCGATAAGAATAATATTGCACCGCGCCTAGGTTTTGCCTGGGACCTCAAGGGCGACGGAAAGACGATTATCCGGGGAGCCGCCGGCCGTTTCTTTGACCACCCGCTTTTGGCCGTCGCGTTCAATTCGGACATTGCCGATGGCTCACAGCAGCAGCAGGCGACGCTGCTGCCGATCGGCGGGCCCTCACCGCTTGGTCTATTTAACGCTTTTCAGGTATTTCAAGGAACCTTAATTACTTGCAATTTCGCCGGCGCAACCCCGGGTGTAAACTGCACACCGGGACTGGCAGCCTCCGCTCAATATCAGCAAGGGTTCCAACGCTTTAACTCGGCCAATTTCACCGGATTTGGCCCGATTTTGCCCTTCACGCTGAATGTCGCTAAGGACTTTCAATATCCGGACGCATTTCAGGCCAATCTCGCCATCGAAAGAACGATCGGTAAAAATACATCTGTTTCGGCCAGCTATATTTTGGTGAATGCACGCCATCTGGCTCATCCGCAGGATGTAAACAATGTCGACTCGTCATCCCTGATCGAAAATTTCCGTCGTTTCGCCGGCCGGGCTCCTAATAATTTGACCGAAGCTGCGTTTTTCTCGCTGCCGACATCATGCCCGGGAGCTGGATGTCCTCCCGGATATACGGTTGTAGTTCCCGGCTTCGTGGGCATCAATGGATTAGGACAGAAAGTTGTAAGTCCGATCGCAGCCGATTTCTTCCGCAAGGTGGGGCCGAATTATTTCTTTGTAAAGGCGTTGACGGGTCTTAGCAAGGCTACATTTGACAGCCTCTTGGCCGGATCCGTACGTGCACCCGGCCTGCTTAACCCTTATGCTGACGTCAATGCACAACTGTCTGACGGAAATTCATCGTACAATGCGCTTAATTTGGAAGTGAAAAAACGCTTTTCGAGTAATATGCAGTTTTTCGCCACTTACACATGGTCGCATTCGATCGATGATTCGTCCGACCTGCAAACTCTCTTGAAACCGCAGGACAACCTCAATTTTCGTGCCGAGCGTTCCGATTCGCTGTTCGATCAGCGTCATCGGTTCGTTTTCAGCGGTATTATGAGTGCGCCGGATGCGTGGAAATCGGGAAGCGGTTTTCAGCGATTCTTGCACGGTTTCTCGTTCGCTCCGATAGTTGAGATCAGCTCCGGGCGACCCTTCAATATCATTGCTCCGGGTGACGCAAATGGTGATTTCCAAAGCACAAACGAACGGCCGTTCGTCTTGTCAGACGGAAAGCTTTGCCGCGGAGGTAATGCAGTTGCGGGCGGTGCTAATGATCCGGCTTGTGTAGTTGGCTTCCCGATTAACGGCAACCTGGGACGCAATTCCGGGATCACGCACAACTACTTTACGATCGATGCGCGAGTAACCCGCAAGGTTCGTATTGGAGAACGTATAAGCCTCGACGTGATCGCTGAGGGTTTTAACTTATTCAATCGCTTTAACGAGGCGGCCGGCAACCCGTTCTATACGGTTGTTAATGCTTTCGGCCAGCGAAAAAACGGCGGCAAGTATTACAGCCAGCCAACGTCTGCATTTGACCCAAGACAGTTTCAATTGGGTATGAAACTTACTTTCTAAGCCCCGGCTTAGGAAGTCTTAAAAAAGGCCGGACGGTTTACCGCTATCCGGCCTTTCTATGCGCTCAAGCATACTTTATTAGATAATCTGTATATGCTTTCATTCGCGGAAAAGATCAAACAAAAAGCGTCTGAGATCGGGTTTCAAAAGATCGGTATCGTCCCGGCGGAACCATTGCTTGACGAAGGCACTCATCTACACGACTGGCTCGGACGCGGCTTTCAGGGCGAGATGGCTTGGATGGAACGAGAGCCTGAAATACGCAGCGACCCGCGTTTGTTGTTTCCAAACGCAAAGTCCGTCATCGTCGTCGCGCTCAACTATTTCACTAAACAAGAACACGACAATGATTTCGACAAAGGCAAATTGTCGCGATACGCATGGGGCGACGATTATCACGATATTGTCCGTGAAAAGCTGAGTGAATTACTGACATGGATAAAAACGGAAAACCCGTCCGCCGAAGGAAAAATTTGCGTTGATACGGCGCCGATGATGGACAAGGCTTGGGCTGGGCGCGCCGGGCTGGGTTGGCTCGGAAAACACACGAATTTGATAACTAAGGAGATAGGTTCGTGGGTATTTATCGGCGAAATATTGCTAAATCTGGAACTCGATTACGAAACCGAAACGGTCGAAGACCACTGCGGCACATGCACCGCCTGTCTCGACGCTTGCCCGACGGGAGCGATTGTCGAGCCGTACGTTGTGGACTCGCGTAAATGCATTTCCTACGCGACGATCGAGCTGCGGGATGAGACGCTTCCCACCGAGGTAGCAAATCATTTGGAAGGCTGGCTCTACGGCTGTGACATCTGTCAGGATGTCTGCCCGTGGAACCGGTTTGAGCAGCCGACCGAAGAATCGCGTTTCGAGCCGCGACGTGGCGAAACTTCGCTCGATCTCGAAGCTGTTGCTGAGATGGATCACGATGATTATCTGGAGCGATTTCGCCGCTCGGCAATGAAACGAACCAAGCTCACTGGCCTCAAACGCAACGCTGCGGCATTAAGATCCCGATCCGACTACTGACTACTGTCTACTAACTGCTGTATCATTGTCATATGCCTCTGCGTGATGCTCACAACCGGATAATTCGCGACCTACGCATCTCGCTTACCGATCGCTGTAATTTCCGGTGTTTTTACTGCCTGCCCAACGGCGAGCCGCCGCTGGCTCGTAAAGAAACCATTCTTACCTTTGAGGAGATTGCGTTTCTTGCTGACATTTTTGTTTCACTTGGTATCGAAAAGATCAGGCTCACCGGCGGCGAACCTCTCATTCGTAAAGACGTTCCAAAGCTGGTAGCGGAACTAGCGAAACTAAAGCCTGCATTGAAAGACCTTGCCCTGACCACAAACGGATTCGATTTTCCGCGTCACGCAGCCGCTCTGAAAGATGCAGGACTCGACCGCATAACGATCAGCCTCGACAGCCTCGACCGTAAGAAATTTCTCGACATCACCGGCGTCGATGCTCTCGACAAAGTGTTTGAGGCGATCGAATCGGCGAAGAAATTTGGGTTTGAGCCGATCAAGACCAACGCTTGTGTAGTTCGCGGGCGCAATGATGATGAGGTTGTGGATTTTGCACGATTTGCACGTGAAAATGACGTATCGATGAGGTTTATCGAATTCATGCCCCTGGATTCCGGCCACGAATGGAGCCGCGAAATGGTCGTTCCCGGTAAAGAAATCTACGAGACGATCAACGCCGTCTATCCGCTAAAACTGAAAGACTCGACGCGCGGTAGCGAGACCGCTTGGAAATACGAATTCGCTGATGGAGCGCCCGGCGTAATCGGCATCATCGCCCCCGTCACCGAAATGTTCTGCGGCGCCTGTTCGCGCATCCGCCTCACCGCCGACGGCCAGATCCGCACCTGCCTATTCTCGACCACCGAACACAATTTACGGGACTTTGTCCGTAGCGGCTCCACTCGCGAAGAGATCGTCGGCTTTATCGAGGACGTTGTGATGAAAAAAGAACCACGTCATTACATCAACGACGCGGAGTTTGTTCCGGCAAGTAGGACGATGAGTTTTATTGGTGGGTAGGGTCAGATAGCCCTGTTCTCTTTATTTAGGCCATTGAAGTTTCAGGAATTGCATTCGGTCTCTGCGAAGTAAGAATATAGCCATGTTTTATTCGTAAGCCAAAGAAGTTACTATCCTTTACCTCCGCCGCTCCGTGATTCATGCGAATTGCGGTATTGACCGCAGACAAAGCTGGATTGGCTTCATCAATTAGAATAACTCGCGAAATCCTTGTTAATTCCGCTTTTGAAAACACCAATTGAATGCGGGAGGTTATGTAAGCAAGCGCATTTTTTCGATCATTCTCGATCCAAGGTGCCGCGACAACGATGTCCCATTTATCAACTGAATCGTCTCGCAAAAAAAGGGCAAATAGAGCAAAATCACCTTTAACTTTCGAAATTTCTAGCTCTAAATCTTGAAACTTTTCTATTAGGTCTTTCATAAAACACTCAATAGCTTTCTGGCAGCCTCAAGCAACGAAGAAGCATCTTCTTTGGATGCACTAGCAATGGGATTATACCTTGCTTCCGGGTCCCAAGTCGCAACTATAGACCATTCTGCTAAATATTTTGCCTTCACTTTATTTTCAACACCTGAAAAAACCAGTAACCTATCGAGATTATGAGTTTTGAAACTTTGTTTACCTTGAAATTCAACCCGCGTCTGAGGAAATTCAAGCCAGTTTAGCGTCTTACAAATTCTCCACTTAATTCCCAACTCAACAACATATCCACCTAGATAAATCGCCCCGTCATAGCGGCCAGCGTTAAAAAGTGCTTGAGCATCTTTTAATCGTTCACGGGCTATTTTTCTCAAAGTGGCTTTATCAATCATCTTTGCGTCAAAGACTTAAGTTACTCAATATCCAAAAAACATATTAGATGATGAGCCATTTGCTCAGCCTCGCTTCGGCTTCTTCCTGAGATATACCGCCATCGGTGTCAATAGACTCAAGTACTTTTCGCACCTTTTCCATACCATAAACGTGGTACTGAATGTCCTCAATAGAGGAGTCGCTCGGCAACCGCCCTATAATGACCTAACCTCGTCAATTACTACTCCGATTATATCCTCCTCGCTAAAACAAGAATTTCCCTAATATTACATCAAACTTCACAGAAATCTCTAAATAATTTCAAAGGCACATTAACTCTGCTTCCTCCCCATCATATCCAGTCCCACAGCCGCGACGAGGATCGAGCCTTTGATGATGTCCTGCATAAAGTCTCGGACGTTGAGTAGCGACATTCCGTTGTCGAGGCTTGCCATAATTAACGCTCCGAGACACGCTCCGAAGATGGTTCCGCGTCCACCCATGAGCGATGCTCCGCCGATCACGCAGGCGGCGATGGCATCGAGTTCTTTTAGAACGCCAGCATCCGGTGCGGCACTGCCCACGCGGGCTGTGAAGATCAGGGCGGCGACTCCGGTTAGAGCTCCTAAGAGAGCGTAAACTTTGACGATATTCCGGCGGTTGTTGATGCCCGATAGACGGGCCGCGTCGGCGTTGCCGCCGATGGCGTAAAGATAGCGGCCAAATGTCGTCGAGTTGGTCAGAAAACCGCCGAGCAATGCGACCGCAAGCAATATCAGCACAGGGATCGGCACGCCTTGGTAGGCATTCATGACAAGAATAAAAGCAACGATACCGCCGATGGGGATGATGGCTTTGAGCAATTCGCCAGTATAGTTTGCTTCGCCAAGGCCATAGTCCTTGACAGATCGCGCGTTGCGATACGCCATAAACAAAACGAAAGCGATTGCCGCCGCCGCCAATATCCAACCGACTGAAAGCGGCAGATTATTATTGCCGATGGCTTTGAAAGTCTCATTGGAAATCGGTATCGTGTTACCGCCAAGCAACCATTTCACCCCACCGCGCCATGCTAGCAGACCGCCGAGCGTCACAATAAACGCAGGTATATTAAGATATGCCGTCAACGCTCCGTGAAATGTACCAATAACGACACCGACCACAATTGCAGCGATTATCGCCGTTGGCAGGCCGTATTCCATCACAGTTACAGCATGCGCAGTAATGCCGCCCGCAAAGCCCAGCACCGAGCCAACCGACAGATCGATGTTGCCCGAGACGATGACCATCAACATTCCGACCGCAAGGATAGCCGTCACCGACATCTGTGTCATCAGATTAGACAGGTTCCGCGGCGTCAAAAATATGCCTTCGGTAGCCCAATGAAAATACACCCAGATCAACCCCAAAACGGCGATCATAATGTATGCCCGTAGGCTGGCTTTATTAATTTTTGTCTTTTCTTCCATTGTGTTAATTGCTGCCCGTCGCGGCTGCCATCACTTTTTCCGGGTTCGCCTCACTGCGCGTAAATTCGCCCGTCAGACGGCCTTCGTGAAGGACGATCACGCGGTCGGACAGCCCCAGAACCTCCGGCAACTCCGACGAAACAAGCACTATAGCCAAACCTGTCTGAGCGAGTTTGTTGATCTCCGCATAGATCTCCTGTTTGGCTCCGACGTCGATTCCACGTGTTGGTTCATCGAGAAATAATACTTTCGGATTGGTCAGCAGCCATTTGCCGAGCACTACCTTTTGCTGGTTGCCGCCGGACAAAGTGTTGGTCACGATCATCGGCGACTTTGCCTTGATCCGAAGTGATCGCATCGGCACTCTTACAGCAATCGACTCGCGTGTTCTATTCGTTACAAACTTCCCCGAAATCGATTTCAGCCCGGCGAGCGTCATATTGTCGAGGATCGACTGTTCAAGTATCAGTCCGAACCGCTTACGGTCTTCGGTCACAAATCCGATGCCGTTTGAGATCGCTTCGGCGGGCGAATTGATCGTAACCGCTTTGCCGTCAACCTCGATCGATCGTGAGTATTTACCCTGCCACGCGCCAAATATCGCCATCAGCAGCTCAGTGCGTCCCGCACCCATAAGGCCGGCAATGCCCAAAACTTCGCCTTTCTGGATCTCAAATGAGACATCATCAACGAGCTTCCTGTCAGCCACGTCAGCCGAATATGAAGTCAAATGTTTTACGCTCAAAGCGGTCGCCCCATGCTCGTGTTCGGCGACGGGATAAATATCGCCGACCTCGCGCCCGACCATGGCGGCGATCACGCCGTCTTTAGTCGTGTCGCTCGCGGCATGCGTCGCGACCGTTTTGCCGTCTCGTAGAACAGTGATGCGGTCGCTCATCCTGAAAACTTCGTCCAGCTTATGTGAGATATAGATCATCCCAACTCCCCGCATCCGGAGTTTTTCGAGAATGCCGAACAGAGTTTCGACTTCCGATTCAGTCAGGGCGGCAGTCGGTTCATCGAGAACCAGGATTTTCGCGTCCTGTGACAGAGCCTTTGCGATCTCGACGAGCTGCTGCTGGCCGATGCCAAGACTGCCGACCTTTACCCGCGGGTCGATCCGCAAATGCAGTTCATTCAATAGTTTAGTAGCTTTGTGATAGAGCGCGGCCCAATTGATAACGCCAAACCGTGACGGCTCTTTGCCGAGAAATATATTCTCGCCGACGGTCAGCTCCTTTACCAGCGAAAGCTCCTGAAAGATGATCGCGATGCCTGCATTTTCCGAATCGCGAATACCGGGAAAATGCTTCGGCTGATCTTCGACCGATATTTCCCCGTCGAAACTCCCGTCCGGATAAACGCCTGAGAGCACCTTCATCAATGTCGATTTTCCCGCACCGTTTTCGCCGACTAGAGCATGAAATTCACCTGCGTTGAGAGCAAAACTCACGCCGTCAAGAGCCCGGACGCCAGGAAATTCTTTGACGATATTGCGCATTTCGAGAAGAGGCATATGATCGTTTTGTTGGATATTCGGAAGTCGATAATAACACAATCGTAGGCTTTGACTCCCTAATACAACCAGCATAAAATCTGACGTATGACCCAAGCTGAACACGAAGAACGATTGCGCAAGATCGCCGCCGAGACTGAAGAGATAAAGCGACAGATAATGCAGGTTGAATTCCAGCATATGAAGGATACTGCGGACGCCGACCGCCGTTTTGAGACATGGAACAAGGCCATGACCGCAAAGCAAGATCACACGCAGAGACAGATCGACCACTTGGTCAATTTGATCGGGCTGACTTATGACGAATTAGATGAAATTGACGCGACCTTGACAGAAGCCGGCGTTATTCTGACCCGACCTAGTAAACGCGCTAGGATCAAATAGCCGCCCATCTGATCCAGAAATGTCCAAACATCTTGCTATCGAGTCAATTCTTAACGAAACCCGCGTCTTTCCGCCGCCGCCGGAATTTGCCGCAAATGCTCACATCAAGAGTTTTGAGGAATATGAGGCTTTGTACGCCGAGGCAGCTGCGGCCCCCGAAGCGTTTTGGGCCAAACAGGCCGAAGAACTTCACTGGTTTAAAAAATGGGACACGGTCCTCGAATGGAACGAACCGTTTGCGAAATGGTTTTCCGGTGGCGAGATCAATATCTCGCATAACTGCCTCGATCGGCACCTGACGACCTGGCGAAAGAACAAGGTTGCGTTCATCTGGGAAGGCGAGCCGGGCGAAACGCGGACCCTGACCTATCTGCAACTTCACCGCGAAGTTTGCCGGTTCGCGAATGTACTCAAGAAACTCGGCATTCTTAAGGGCGACCGTGTAGCACTTTATATGCCGCTCGTGCCGGAACTCGCCATTGCGATGCTTGCCTGCGCACGGATCGGGGCGACGCACACAGTTATATTCGGCGGGTTTTCGGCCGATGCGATCCGCGACCGTGTCAACGATTGCGGCTGCAAGGCGATCGTCACGGCCGACGGCGGCTATCGACGGGGAGCAGAGATCAAACTCAAAGACATCGTTGATGAAGCGACCGTTCAATGTCCGGGCGTCGAAAATATCATCGTCTATCGCCGCACCGGATCTAAAGTCGAGATGAAACCGGGCCGCGACCATTGGTGGCACGAAATAATTGAGACTGTCGATGCAGTCTGCCCCGCGGAACCGCTCGACAGCGAACACCCGCTTTATATCCTCTACACCTCAGGTACGACCGGCAAGCCAAAAGGCATCCTGCACACGACCGGCGGATATCTGACACAGGTGGCCTACACGGCAAAATTAGTCTTTGATCTCAAGGATGAGGATGTCTATTGGTGCACGGCCGACATCGGCTGGGTCACGGGGCACAGCTACGTGGTTTACGGGCCGATGGCAAACGGGGCAACCGTGATGATGTATGAGGGAGCGCCGAATTTTCCTGATTTCGACCGCTTCTGGGACATCATCGAGAGGCATAGGGTCACGATCTTTTACACCGCTCCGACCGCGATCCGGGCGTTTATCAAATGGGGCGAGCAGTATCCGCTCAAGCACGACTTATCAAGTCTCAGGCTGCTTGGCACCGTTGGCGAGCCGATCAACCCGGAAGCGTGGATGTGGTATCAC
>JBDSCV010000165.1:0-4346 GCA_039920905.1 Pyrinomonadaceae bacterium | reverse complement strand
TTTGTGTCAATAAAGCTATACGAAATTGCCTCGTCAAAGCCCATGTTAACAAGCGTCTGCCGGAGTAATTTTTCTCGTGTCTCGGTTTCCTGATATTCACCGGCACCAAACGCGGGTGGAAGTTCGGCGGAAATATTTGAATATCCAACGTGTCGGGCGACTTCTTCGACAAGGTCTTCTTCGATTGCGAGATCATGCCGCCACGACGGTGAAATGAAGGTCTGAAACCTCAAATTAGAAATATCATTCTCATCCTTCGTTTTGATTCCCAACGCATCCAGTATCCGATTGCATTTTTCCGATGAAGCTTCCAAGCCGGTCAGCCGTTTCACTGCGGTTGATATATCCAAAGAGTCGATCTCGGCCGATTCTGAGTTCGTCGAATAAACGTCAATAAGCTCGCCGGGAATACCGCCAGCTAAATCGCATATCAGTTCGGTTGCCCGATTTGAAGTACTAATAAGGTTGTCGATATCAACACCGCGTTCAAACCGATAGCTTGCCTCTGTACTAAGATTTAGTTTGCGCGATGTAGTCCTGATATTCTCACGTTTAAAGCAAGCTACTTCAAGCAAAACATTAATTGTGCTCCCGGTAATGCTTGATTCGATCCCGCCCATGACACCGGCCACAGCAACTGGCTTTTCCGCGTCGCAGATGGCCAGGATCGAATCATCGAGTTTGCGTTCGATCTCATCTAACGTCGTGATCATCTCGCCCCGATTTGCCAGTCTAACGACGATCCGCTTGCCGCTTAGCTTGTCCAGATCAAACGAGTGCATCGGCTGGCCGAGCTCGTGCATCACGTAATTCGTAATATCGGTGACATTGTTGATGGAGCGTTCGCCGATAGCTTCGAGCCGGCGGGCCAACCATTGCGGCGAAGGACCGATCTTAATGTTCTTAATTATCCTTGCCGTGAACCGAGGGCAAAGCTCGGGCTCAACGATCCGAACGATATCTTCTCCAAGAACAGTCGGTAGCGGAATTTCATTTCTTACGCCTTCTCCGTGTCTTTGCGTCACTTCGGTTAAATTTTTCTTAGTTATTACGCCGATCTCTCTCGCAACACCAAGATGTGAGAGACAATCCGGCCGGTTCGAGGTTAGGTCGATGTCCAGCACAAAGTCATCGCCATACGTCTGAACGCTCTCGACCGTAACGCCAACACGCGTCAATGCGGCAGCCGTTTCCTCGGCGGAAAGGTCAATATCAATAAGGTCTTTTAACCAGTTGTAGCTAATGTTCATTTATATTTTACGGATTCACCGTGACCATAGACGGTTCGGACGGATGGCCGTAATCGGCGTTGTTCTTTTTCAAATGTACCCGCACCAGCAGTTCCACGGGCGAGTCGTTGGCGATCGGGTAAACAAAATCGGCGCCTTTGCCGGTCGCACCGCCACCGAGCATGGTCCAGGCGTTGGCCCCGACCACCTGAGCTGAGACGACCCAGCTTGTCGAATCGCCGCGGCCGGCTATCAAAACACCGCCTGACGGTGCGGCGTGGACCGCGTGAACCCATTCACGCACCGCGTTTGGTTGAAATGCAGGAAAGTTTTCGCGACAGTTACCGGAATTGCTCAAGAAATCGCATCGTTCTCGCACATTCGGTGAATTTCGTCGGTTACACCTTTGGGTTTCCTGATTCACGACGGTAATTGAAAGCCTTCGATACCCCATATGCTAATAAATAGAAGATGGAGGCGTTGATCATAGCCCCAATAATTAAACAAATGATGAGGACAAGTCGTCCCACTTGCATTCCCTGCCCCTGGGCGATTAGCCCCAAAAGCGTCGCAGCGATCGACCAGGGAAGCGTTAAAAACACTCCCGCGATACCGAGTGCCTCGAACGGAACAGGTTGGTTATCATTGTAGTAACGAACCATAAAAGTCACCGCCATCGCCACAATAAACGGCAAAGTGACCAGCAAATAAAGGCCTGCAGCAGCATATCCGGCCTTTGATCGAAGCAATTTAGTCATGTTACGTTCCCTCGCTCGACGTGCTCCATTAAGGAATGTACATTACCGGAACTGTTCAAGAAACCGCACGTCGTTCTCGAACATGTGACGGATATCGTCGATATTGAACATCAATGCGGCCATCCGCTCGAGGCCGAAACCGAAAGCGAAGCCGGAATAAACTTGCGGATCGACGCCGGCCGCTTTCAGGACGTTAGGATGCACCATTCCGGAGCCGCCGAGTTCGATCCAGCCGGAGCCTTTGCACGGACGACATCTCTCAGTTGTCAGTTGTCGGTTGTCGGTTGTCGGACCGTTATCCTGGCGGCTTACTGCTGACTGCTTACTGCGTACTGTCCCCGAACCGTGGCAAACGAAGCACGAGAAGTCGAATTCCGCCGACGGCTCGGTGAAAGGGAAGTACGACGGGCGAAAACGCGTAACCGTGTCGTCGCCAAACAGCCGTTTAAGCCATTCCGTGACCGTTCCTTTCAGATGCGCCATCGTGATGCCTTTATCGACGCAGAGGCCCTCGATCTGGTGGAACATCGGCACGTGCGTCATATCCGGGGTGTCGCGGCGGAAAACCTTGCCCGGTGCGAGAATGCGGATCGGCACGCCGCGCCGTTCCATCGCACGGATCTGCACGGTCGAGGTCTGCGAACGGAGCGCAAAACCGTCGGTCGTATAAAAAGTGTCCTGCGACTCGCGCGCCGGATGGCCTTCGGGAATATTCAGAGCGTCAAAATTATAATAATCCGTCTCGATCTCGCGGTCGTCCTCTATCGAATAACCCATCGAAACGAATATATCCTCGATCTTCTGCCGCAGGATCGTGATCGGATGTAGATGACCCGTTCGCGTACGCCGGCCGGGAATTGTAACATCGAGCCGCTCACGCTCGATCTTTGCTTTTGAAAGAACCTCGTTGAGTATTAATTCCGAGTTCTCGATCTTAGCAACGATCTCTTTCTCAATCGACTGTACAAACTGTCCGAACGTACCACGTTCTTCAGGTGCGACCTTGCCAATGAGTTTCATCGCCGCGGCAATCGATGATTTCTTGCCGGTATGTCTGATCTTCAACTCGCCAAGCTCGCGCAGCATTAACTCGGCATCGGTGATAGCGATGCCGTCAAGACTCAAATCAGCAAAGCGTCCGAACTCTTGCTCGAACGCTTCACGGATATTCGTGACTTGTTGTCTTTCGTCCTGCATCAATTACTAGGCAACACCGATCTCATAGCTAACCAAGCAAGGATCGATTTGTTCGAGTTTGATCTTCCAGCGAGCTTTGAAATCACGCATACACTTACGATTTTCGTCAGTATCTTCAGCATCGACAACTAGCTTTGAGTTATTGTCGTGATACTCGATTCCTCTATCGGTCCAGTGCCCCTTGACCAGATTGTCTTAGTAACTGAGGGCTCCAAAATGATCTACAATTTCGAGGACGGCGTCTGCGAATAAATCCGCTGGGATGTCACGCCCATCGTTAAACTGTAGAGGGAGCAATATCTCGAATCGCCGCAAAGTGCTCATTATAAGTCGTTTTTCTCAAAACGGTGAACAAGATTTTTTGCTCGGCGAGAGCTTCGAGAGCCGCTTCCGGAACAATGTGTTCTCCCGATTTGAGAATGCGTCCCGAAAAGCGGCCCAGCAAAAACCCGATTGCTCGCTTTTCCGTCTCGCGATCTGGAAATGTGATGGTGATCATAAAACTCTCCAACGCGATTTTAACACAAACTATGTAACCGCGGGCTGCTGTTTTCCAATCGCGTCCTTTGCCTGTCTTACGATGGTCGCAAAGGCTTCCGGCTGTTTTACGGCGAGGTCGGCGAGGACCTTGCGGTCGAGTTCGATCTCGGCGAGGTTCAGGCCGTGGATAAATTGCGAATATTTGATGTCATTTAGACGGCAGGCCGCGTTGATGCGGACGATCCAAAGTTTGCGAAAATCACGCTTTTTCAGTTTTCTGCCGGTGTAGGCAAAATTTAATGCGCGTTCGACCGATTCTTTGGCCGAGCGGTACAGTTTTGATTTAGTTCCACGAAAGCCTTTGGCTAAGGCTAATATTTTTTTGCGTTTCTCAAGACGCTTATTTCCACGTTTTGCTCTAGGCATAATTCCTCCAATGCAAAGTGCATAATGCAGAATAATTAGATATTCATCGTGCATTTTGCATTGTGCATTTATAAATTCCTTTAGTTTCGTCCGTACGGCAGCATCTTTTCGACGCGTTTTTGATCGCCCTCGGATACTAAAACGTCAATATCAAGATTGCGTTTACGTTTGCTCGTCTTCTTGGTCAAAATATGGCGAGCGTGGCTATGGCCGCGTTTGAATTTGCCCGATGCTGTCGAGCGAAAACGCTTTGCTG
>JBDSCV010000164.1:0-5863 GCA_039920905.1 Pyrinomonadaceae bacterium | reverse complement strand
ACCGGTAACGCTCCCGCGACTGCCTCAGTTGCAAATTCGTTTCCGAAACCTGTCTGGTATTTGAGTTTCATCTATTTTGCCCAGATTCCTATTTTTGCTTCTTTGGCCTGATGTTCCGCTTTTTGTAAACGACACGGCATAACCATTGAGACCAAATTGGCCGATTCAAAGGGCTTATATTTTGCGATTCCTTTTTCTAGGAGGTAGATATTAACTTCGGGAATATCTTCAGTGCCTCCAACGTACCAAATTACACCGCCAAATTCTTTATTGGTTCTTTTTCGCAAGTTACCGAATATTTCAACGTCCTGATTTAATAAAATATCTTGCAGTTTATTCTTTAGGGCGGTTTTATTTTTATCTAAATCAATCCCAACTAATTTAACGGCAAACATTTCCTTTTTCTTATTACCATTTACGGAAACCTGTTCAAAGAGTACTTTGTTCGCGGATAGAATTTTGGTTACTTTACCTTTCCTATTGTCGTAAAGCTGGCTTTCTTCAGCAGGATTTCCACAAGGGTCATTATAAAGCTGAAAAATATCTGGGGTTCTAGTCTCAGAAATGTCTTTGTCTTGCGCATAAAAACTCGGGCAAGACAAGAAAATCAACAATGCAGCGTAAATTTTTCTCATAAATTTCCCCGCCCCGCTGCTCTTCTTCAATCGATACAAACAGCGCTTTGAAATCGCCTTTGCCGAAGCCCTCGCAGCCCTTGGGTTGGAGAATTTCGTAGACGACCGTTGGTCAGTCAGAGCTGATATTTACCACAAACATTTTACTCCGTAAGCATCGAAAACTCTGTCAATGCTCACTAATGCCATTGATTCAGCCATTGCTTGTGCCGTTAGCAGCCGGTCGAACGGGTCTCGATGATGAAACGGTAAAGTTGTAATCACGGAGGTGTGTTCAACCTTGACGGAAATTAACTCAAAGCCGTTAATTTGTAGTTGATGAGGAAACAGATCGTCGAATGGCGCTGCCAGAGTCATTTTGCCGATACTGACTTTTATCGCCGTTTCCCAGATGCTGACGATGCTGACAAATTTTTCGTTTGAGCCGTCTTCGATCAAACTTCGGGCTGACGAGCTTAAATTCGGACTTCCCCCAATAAACCACAAAAGAGTATGAGTATCGAGAAGCAGTTTCACTTTCGATATTCGTCCAAATCCGCGAGCGGTTCGTTGAAATCGTCAGAAATCACGAACAAGTCTTTGCCGCTGCCAAACTTCGGTTGCGGATTACGATTGGGCATAGCAGTTAGTTTTGCAACCGGTTGATTGTCTTGCGTAAATATTACTTCTTCGCCATTAACGACTGATTCGATCAAATCGTGAAGCTGAGACTGAGTCTTTTCGACGCTTACTTCATACATAATTCGCCCTCCAAACAAGAGGATTGTAACATGTGATTCCGCGTAAGCACTATAAATTACCTCTTCTACGCTGCTCTTCTTCAATTGATACAAACAGCGCTTTGAAATTGCCTTTGCCAAAGCCCTTGCAGCCCTTGCGTTGGAGAATTTCGTAGAAGACGGTCGGTCGGTCTTCAACGGGTTTGGTGAAGATCTGGAGCAGGTAGCCTTCTTCGTCGCGGTCGACGAGGATGCCGAGACTTTTGAGAGATTCGATGTCTTCGTCGATCTCGCCGACTCGGCTGGGCAATTCGTCGTAGTAGCTGTCGGGCACCGTTAAGAATTCGACGCCGTTTGCGGCAAGTTTTGCGACCGTTGAGCGGATGTCGCGGCAAAGCAAAGCGATGTGCTGGGCACCGGCTCCGCGGTAGAATTCGATATATTCCTGGATCTGCGATTTACCTTTTTTGCTTTCGGCAGGCTCGTTGATCGGGAATTTTATATTGTGCTGGCCGTCGCTCATCACGATCGACATCAATGCCGAATATTCGGTCGAGATGTCTTTGTCGTCAAAGGTAATGTAGCGGAAAAAGCCCATCACATCGCGGTAAAAATCGCACCATTCGCCCATTTTCCCGAGCTCGACGTTGCCGACGATATGATCGACCATCATAATTCCGGTCGCCTCGCCGGCGACTTCCTGAGCGATAAATCCAGGCAGGAACGGCCCCGAATAATTGTGGCCGTTGCCGTTGTTGTACGAGATCAACGAATGGATCGTGTCCCCGTACGTCGCGATCGACGCATGGCGGATTGTACCGTTTTCGTCCGAACGGTCATGCGGCTCTTCGACAGGCGTCGCTCCGCGTCTGACCGCCTCGTGAAACGCGTGATCGGCGTCCTCGACGTAAAATGCTATATCGCGAACCCCGTCGCCGTGCTGCTTAATATGCTCCGCCGCCGGATGCTCCGGCGAAAGCGGCGTCGTCAACACGAAATTGATATTCACCTGCCGCATCAGATAGCTCGTCACCTCACGATTCCCCGTCTCCAGCCCCGAATACCCGGCGCGCGAAAACCCAAACGCCTTACGGTAATAAAACGCCGCCTGCTTAGCATTGCCGACGTAAAACTCAACGTGATGTATCTTTTTTAGTCCTAATGGATTTTGTGTTGTCATAACTGCTTGTTCTTATTCTTAATATACCCTATCTCTTTCGCGGGCCTGACAGGTGCCGTCATTGCGCGGATCGCTGCAAAAACTTCTTTGAAGCGCCCGTCGTGGTCGCCTAGTTTTTTCTCGATCGCGGTCAGCTTCCTGCTGATCTCTGCATTCGTAGCCACCAGCCGCCGCATATTTACAAACGCCCGCATGATCGCAATATTAACCTGCACCGCCCGGTCGCTGTTCAAAACACTAGACAGCATCGCGACGCCCTGTTCGGTGAAAACGTATGGTAGTTTTCGGCGTCCGCCATAATTATTTGAACTTGATATCGCAATTTGCGACATCAAGTTTTTAAACTCAGTAGCATTCAATTGAAACATGAAATCGTCTGGGAAACGTTCACGATTGCGTCGGACCTGTTCGTTCATACGACCCGTCGAAACCCCATAAAGTTCCGCTAACTCACTGTCCAGCATAACTTTATGACCACAATGGAATATATCCGCCGCTCCACCTGATCGAGTGTAACGACAGCCGTTTCGATATCTTTATTGATCTTTGAAACCATGTTTAAGCCGTTTTTTGAGGTTCCAATTTGGAATCTCAAATCGCTTGACAATCGTAATTTGCTATGTCAAAACTTGAAATCACAAATTGTGATAACAAGTCGGGCCGCTACCTGCGACCTTTCCTAATGCGCAAGCCCGCACGTCAGTAAGGGCGATACACTCAACTTCTACCACCCAATATCATCCTTGCGCGCGCGCGCGGGCTTCTGCAAACTCCGCCTGCTTAGCGTTCCCAACGTAAAACTCAACGTGATGTATTTTTTTTAGTCCTAATGGATTTTGTGTTGTCATAACTGATGGCTCATTTCTTCAAGGTTTCTATAATCTTATTGAATCCCTTCCAGTAATTTCGGAATCCGTTTTGACTGTTAGCATCTTTGGTCCCGTAATAGCTATTACTCAAAACGTCCTTAAAGTTGGTCAAAAAAAGTTGCTTTCCCTCCTTCTGACTGGGCCAAACAAGATCAAAATACTGCCACGCAAGACTCTCATTTCCGCTGTAGATCAAATCTAACATTTCAGAGCAGAAAGCATCCTCGAATTGTTCACCATCGTCGGTATAAGGATCAAGGTTGATTTTTTGTCGAGCCGCTTTCGCTTTGATCTTTAAAGATGCAAGCGAAGGCGGGGGACGTTTCATCGAGTCAAAATTCGGTTTAAGAATTCCCTTCTCGAATTCGAGAATCACACGTGGCGTAGGAGAACATGCGAAACATGTATTCCAATAGGCGAAATTATTTTCGTTCGTCTCAAAACGCAGACCGCCTTTGGGACGGGCTCCGATAGCAGAAATTCCCGCGTGTTGGGTATCTATTTCCTCAACCAAATCAATCGTCTCGCCTAAATTGTAAAAATAGGTAGAAAAACAGCAGTGGGCTCCACCTGAAAAATAGTCGATCATAACATCTGGAACCCCGTCACCAGTTTTATCAATTGTATTTTTAATTAGTGCCGCTCGCCGTTTGGTCTCGGGCTTAGCTGGGAGGCTAATAGTGTCGGAAAAGGAATAGCCAATGTAATCTGAACCGAAGTCCTTGAGAATTTTTTTCTTGCGCCCAGCCTTTTCGAAAATTACGGTTGATGAACCTGAGTCGTCCCCCGTTTCCGGCGTTGTGTAAATTCTTATGTCGTATCCGTTGACCTTTCGAAAATCTTTTTGCTTGGCCCGTTTCGGTAAAATAAAGCCAAGTGCATATTCGACAGTAATGTTCTGCTCGTCTTTTATTTCGGAAGATTCATCGTATTTAAGTATGAGTGTATATTCGCCATCTTTAGGCGCGATAAATAGTAAAGATTCGCTGTCTCCAATCTCAAGAGGTATACCTAACAGGTCAAGAACTCCTGATCTCAGAATAAGTTCTTCATTGGCGAGCCACGTTATTTGCGCGATTTGGTCCTCTTTCAATTGCAGACTAAACGCTTTTCCCATTCCTGGGAAAAGGGTAAATGAAATAGGCTGATTCGGGGATAAACTTGAAGGTTTTTCTTGAGCCACGACAAACGGCCCGGCCAAAACCACCAAACAAACCGCCATCAAAATTGTGCGTTTCAGATAAAGCATCAAATTCGTCTTCATAAGTGGGGGTTCTGACAGATCATCCATGCCGGGCAACGTGCCACTTCTTCCATTTTGTTGGAATCGGCCGGCCTCCGTTTGTCTCACGGATCGATAGCATTTCATAATATTGCTCCTGCAAATTGATGAGTTGGGCGATCTTGGCCTCTGGTGAGAGAGATCTAAGATAGGAGCGCGATATGTTTTTGCGTTTGGTTAGATCTGCAATTTGACGTTCGCTACTCATTCATAAACCTCCATTTCTCAGATTCCCATGTTAGCAGTAAATCGTGCCTCTCCAGAATATTTGTTAACTTTTCGTTATCGAGAATGTTCGCGTCCACAAACATTGCGATCTTCTGATAATCCTTGGCACGTCCGGCAAAAAGCCACATGGCAATGAGATGTTCCTTGTCGATCACAAAAGCATTTCGGTCGTCAATAACCAAAACAATGGCTTTTTCAATCGCCTCGGACCATAGATTGCTATGACTCGCTTCGATAAATTGAACCAACCAGCCATGAATATTTATAAATTCATGGTCGAAAGAAAAACCGTATACCTTGACAAACTCATAGATCGAATCCAGTGAAAAAACCAAAGATGATTGTTTCTCTTCGAAGAAAAAGAAAACATCCAGATCTATCGTCGAAATAGGTTCGTTATGAAGAATGGACGCAAATGCTCCGCCGATAGCATACTTATCGACAATACCCGCTTGCCGCATTTCATTTAACACGGAGAGAACTTCACCAATTTTTGTTGAGGGGATTTGTTTTTTCATCCTGAAGCTCAAAGAACCCAGTCGCTATCGCTCCCGGATCTGACTAAAAACTTTCAATATACTTCCTCGTCACCTCTTTCAGTTCGGCGTATGACGGAATAACATAGAGCACTGGCTGCATGTCGCTGTAGTCGTAGGAAGTATTGATGACTTGTTCGAGATCGAATGGACGCCGCTCAACATTGTCCGTAAATGAGTGTTCCAGTTCGCCATAGCTGGATAACAGGCCGGCGCCATAGGCTTTTACCGACCCTTCGTGTTCGACCATGCCGTATTCGACGGTGAACCAATACAGACGGCCCAGATGCTCGAGCTGTTTGTCGGTCGCGATGCGTGCACCATGGCCGATGAATTGGGAATAATCAGCAAAATTCGGATTTGTGAACATCGGGATGTGGCCGATGGCTTCGTGGACAATGTCGGGCTCGGGCG
>JBDSCV010000163.1:0-5157 GCA_039920905.1 Pyrinomonadaceae bacterium | reverse complement strand
ACCTTGTCGCCGTCGGTTTCGTTGACGGTCGTATCAGAGGACGCTGTCGCTACCGCTCCCGGTTCTGACACGGCAGATGACACGCGGTCGGCGACGGACATTGTGGCTTCGAGATCGCCGGTGGCGGCGTTGGTTAGGAATTCGAGAAGGTATCTCCAATTAAACCCGAGCTGTATCTCCTCGCCAGTGTATTCCGCCTGGACGACCTCGCGGCCTTCGCCTTCTTCGGCGGACTGGGCGGTGATCTCGATCTGGCCTTCGGAGATGTTGAGGCGGATCGAGCCATTGCGGTCGTCGGCGATCAGTGACATGCGGTGGACGGCCTTTCGCATTTCGTCGAGGTCAAATACGACCGATTTGTCGTTGTCCTTTGGCATGACCATTTCGTAATTTGGGAACTGGCCGCTCAGCTTGCGGGTGATCAGTAGGCGTCCCTCGGTCTCGAAATAGATGTGGTTCGGATCTTCGCCAAATGAAACCTCGCCCTCGCCGCGTGAGAGTTTGACTAGCTCGAGCAGTGCCTTTCGCGGGATGAGCGTGTCCATCACGGCCTCTTTATCGTCGATCGCACGTTCGACGTATGCGAGACGGTGGCCGTCGGTCGTGACCATTTTGGCAGAGCCGTCGCCGAGAATAAATTTGGCACCTGAGAGCGTAAAACGCGACTGTTCGTTGGTGATCGCAAAGGCCGTGTTGCGGATAAAATATGAAAATGTCTCGGCCGCTAGCTTGAGCGGCGTCGATTTGAATTGCGGTATCTCAGGGAACTGGTCGCGGCTCACACCGGCGAGCCGGTAATTGGCCCGGCTCGATTTCATCGTCACCCACTCGTTGTCTTCTTTTTTGAAATGCACGTCGCCGCTGTCGAGTGCGCGGACGATGTCAAAGAGTTTGCGGGCCTGGATGCAGATCGCACCCGCCTTGATGATCTCGGCCTCGGCGTCGCAGCGGGTCGTGCAGTCGAGATCGGTCCCGACAATGCGTATCTCGTTTTCGCCAAGCGACTCGATCAGGATGTTTGACAACACCGGAATCGTCGTCTTGCGCTCGACCACGCCCTGGATAAATCCCAACTCTTCTTTCAAAACGCTCTGATTGATCTTGAATTCCATTTCTTTATTACTCCTAAATTTTACTCCCCGCTTGTTTCGCAGGGAATACTCCTTTTCAATTATATACAACATTCCAAAACCTGATCGCTACCGATTTCGTTCCTGGTACCTGTTGCCGCCTTTTCCTAATAGTAATAACAGATCAAATATCTATTAAGAACTAGTAGTAAGAATAGGGCCTGTGAAAATGTGTAAAACCGGCCGAAACACTTATAAATGTTGCCCCATTCTGTCCACAGTCGTCTGTGGAAAACCTGTGGAAAAGGGCCGCTCTCTGCGGATAACTTTGTTCCGCTCAAGTTTTCCACCGATGTCCACAACCACTTTGCTCGTCCCACTTGCGGAAATGTGGATAAAACTTATTCAAATATCTAAAAACAAACGATTTAGCGGGTTTCGATAAGTAATTCCTTTGTGGAAAAATTTTATCACCGTCCGGCGTTAAAACAGCTTTAATTAACTGCGAAGATTATCAATTAGCTCGTTCACTTCCCTGTGGAAATTCCGGTCGTCTTTGACCAGCGTTTCGATCTTGCCGACAGAATGCATTACCGTCGTATGGTGCTTGCCGCCGAACTCGCGTCCGATCTCCGGGAAGCTGTGGCGGGTCAGTCTTTTACACAAATACATCGCCATCTGACGGGGTACGGTGACGCCGCGCGAATTGCTCTTGGCCTTGATCTCCTCGATCGTCATCTTATAATGAGACGCGACCGTGCGTGCGATGAGTTCCATCGTCAGGCCCGCCGGACGCTCACTGTCGAGGATGTTTTTCATAGATACCTGAGCGAGCAGCTTTGTGATCGGAACGCCCTTCATCGACGAGATGGCGACAAGCCGTACAAGCGAACCCTCGAGCTCGCGGACGTTGCTCTTGACCTTTCCGGCGATATAGATAGCGACGTCGTCGTCAAGACGGATGCCGTCCATATCGGCCTTGCGTTTGAGAATGGCCACCTTTGTTTCGAGATCTGGCGGTTCCAGATCGGCGACCAGTCCCCATTCGAAACGCGAGTGCAGACGCTCTTCCAGCGTAGGTATCTCGTGCGGCGGGCAATCGCTCGAGACGACGATCTGCTTCTGACCGTTGTGCAGCGTGTTGAAGGTATGGAAAAACTCTTCCTGCGTCCGCTCTTTGCCCGCCATGAACTGAACGTCATCCATAAGCAGCACATCGATCGAGCGGTATTTGTCGCGAAACGCCGGCGTCTTATTAAACCGAATGGCGTTGATGAGCTCATTCATAAAACGCTCTGAGGTAATATACGCGACACGAATGTGCGGGCTTTGGGCCTTGATAGTATGGCCGATCGCGTGCATCAGGTGTGTCTTGCCGAGGCCGACGCCGCCGTAGATGAACAAGGGGTTATAGGTTGTTCCGGGAGCCTCCGCCGTCGCCTTGGCAGCCGCGTGGGCAAACTGATTGCACGATCCGACGACGAATTTTTCAAACGTGTATTTCGGATTGAGCGAATCTTCGACCGGCTCGATGTCGATAAAGTGCGAATGGCTCGTTCCGGGCCGCACCGGAACGCCGCTGCTCTTTGGCGAAAAGAAGAAATCCGCTTCTGCGGCCTCCTCAAATTGCGGCTCGTCCGGTTGATCCCCATCTATATGCCATTGAAATGTGTGGTCTGCCAGGTCTAATTCCGCCAGCGTCTGATCGAGCATCTCAGCGTAATAAAGACAGACCCAATCCTTTGTTACCTGTCCGGCCCGGAGCGTAATAGAGTGGGAATCCTCATCGAGACCCTCGAACCTGATCGGGCGAAACCAGGTGTTATAAACGTCTTTGTTGAGACGTGTTTTGACGACGCGGAGGATGTCGTTCCAGCTGGTTGATTTTGAGGAGGTTTGTTTCAAAATTTTATGTCGAATCAGCGCTTAACGGCACGCCGGGATTATGCAAAATTATTTCGGCCCGGCGTCTGCCGCAACCCCAATTCCGCCCCCTTGATATAACCAGAAGTCTTTTGTTTTGGTGCTTTCCGCACCCTCGGAACTGGCCAGACGGCCGGGCGATTCACAGGCTTTTCCACAGCCGCCCAACAGAAGCGCATAAAACCTAAGGTAACGCATTAAGCCGTTTACTTTCAATGGTTTACGGTGGCTCTATATCTGGAAACAGGTAACAGACTAACACGAAAAAAAGGCCAATGCAAACGGAAATCCACAGGTTTTTTTCGGCGCGTTTAACACGAATTTAACTTCCTTTTGTGACAACAATTCGGGGTAATTTTCCAATGTGTTAGACTAAGAAAATTGAAGAGATTTGGATAAAAAACGAGTTAAAAATCGACAAAAATGGAAGTTTTTTTCATAAAAATAATAAAAACAGCGATGTACTTTTTGATGAGATAAAACTCGCCTGTAATGGGCTGGTTTATATTAGCGAATCAGACGCTCCTCTGCGGCCATACACAGGCCCGAGAACAACTGAAGTTACGGAAGAGATCATTCTACATCAAACTGGAGCGAAAGCAGACGCACCGCTGGAAGAAGTTGCATTCGATGAATTTTTTGGTCAGTTGACGGCTATTAAGGACTGGTTTGGCGAGACGCAAATGTCGAAAGCGAAGAGATTTCTCGCCCTACAAAAGCTGCTCGAGAATAATCTTCACTCGTTGAAAGTGTTTCGGATTGGCGAGATCCAAGTGGACATCTATGCCGTGGGAATCGGCACAGATGCCTGCTTGATGGGGGTTATGACCAAAGCTGTCGAAACCTAATCGACCTATTTTGGAGATACGCTGCTGGCACCGCTTGTCTTTTTCTCGACGCTAACGGGACTGCCCGAATAGACGATCTTGCTGGCGCCCGATGCGTCGCTGCGAAGTTGGCCGGTGACATTTACGTTGACATGGCTCGCACCGCGGGCGTCAACCGTTGCATTTTCGGCCGTAAGACTTTCGGCATCTACCTTGGTCGCTCCGCTGACGTCAACCGTGAGCTTTTCTGTTTCACCGCTAATTTTTATTTTCGACGCCCCCGACGAATCGACCGACAAGCCGGAGTTTTTTAGATCCTTCAGTATGACATTTGCCGCCCCGGAAACTTCGAGTTTATCGATATCGGGTGCCGAGATGCGGACGCGGAGCGGGTTTGAGGACGAAAGCTTTCGCTCGGTCTCGATGTTCAGAATGCCGTTCCTGACCTCGGTTTTAATAAGCGGCAACAGGTTGTCGTCGGCCTCAACCTCCACACCAAATTCCTTTTGCGACGTGATCTCGATCTGAAAAACCCCGCCGACATCAACCGCCTTAAAGCCAGAAAGTCCGCGTTTCTCCGACACGACATTACCCGAGCCGTGAACACCGCCAAAATTCAATGAAAAGTTGAACAACTTGCCGAACGCCCGTCCGGACGAGAACATATTCGCGGCTACGAGGCCAATAACCATGGCCGCCACAAAAATCATAATTCCTATCTTTTTCATAAATTCCTCCGCATAAACTTCGTTATCTGAGATGGAAAACGACGCGGCGGTGGAAAAAGTTCGGAGATTTTTATGGAGGCGCCTCCGAAGTAGATGAACGCACTTAGCTATCGGAGCACAGCAATTTGGTTTGGGTCCGAACTAAGGGAACACCTGAATCAGGGAGGAAAAAAGGCGAGCCCCGACAGGCCCGCCTCTTTTTTATTAAGACGACCGATAGCGCCTATTTTGCTTTAGGCGTTTCGACCGGTTTTGGGTCTTTGCTGACGTTTTTGTCGTCGGCCTTTTTCACTTCAGGTGAAGTTCCCGGTTTTACGGGTGAAGCGACCGGCAAGGCTGTTGGGCTTGCGGTTGCCACCGGGACCGGTGTCGCAACCGGTTTATTCGGGACTTCGGTTTTCGGGTCACAGGCGCCCAACACGGCGACGCTTGCCGCCAGAACCGTTGATAATATTAATGATCTTCTCATTGTTTTTCTCCTACTTATTTGTGACGCGGACGAAAATCGTCCGCTAAACAGACATCCACAGCCGGATGATGCGATGCGTCTTTCTGCGAATGATTGAGCATTAGCCGCTATCATTTGCCGCAAAACATCAACACTGCGCG
>JBDSCV010000162.1:0-8086 GCA_039920905.1 Pyrinomonadaceae bacterium | reverse complement strand
AATTCAAATGCGGTTGAATACCAAAATTCATCTATCACTCAAATTGATGAAGTTGTTTCTTTACAAGTTCCGACTTCCGAATATGTTCCTAATTCTAATGCAAAAGACAGAAGTGAGGATTATTGGAAAGTAGCATTTGACAGTAAAGAAGAAGCGGAAGAATTTTTCCTGAAATTTCAAAGCGCCGTTGCTAATAATGACAAGAAAACTGTGGCTTCAATGTGTTCGTTCCCTATTTATGGTTACCTTGGTAAATCAAGCAAAATCAAACAAATCAACAAAAACAATTTTTCGAAAAAATACGAGCAAATTTTTCATCCGAAATACAAAGAAGAAATATTAAGAATTAAAACAAGAGACCTGTGGGCTACTTGGGTTGGGGTAACAGTTGACGGTGGACAAGTATGGATGCGAAGTTTTGCCAAATCAAGAACCCAGATACTTGCGAAACCACTATTACTACGTTTAGTAATTACAGTGAAGATATTCATTAGGTCTCATGAATTAAAACACATATAACAATTTAATGGACGTGAGGGCAAAACAGCTTCCTTGTTGAGCGTTACTCGCGTAAATCTCAACTCCGCCGTTAGCATTACTTTTGTTTCCGCGAAACATGCCGTTAAGGCTATACTATTTGAGGAGGATCAAGCTGAGGCTGACCGAAACTATTACATTATAAGTCGAGTCTGACGCTGCACGTTTTTACAATGACGCGCCGCTAAACGACAAACAAAAGATGCAGGCCTCATTCGGAAGCTGGCTGAAACATTAAGCGGACGCTGATGTCGATTCGTTAAAGCGGACGATGGGCGAGATCAGCCGCAACGCTCAGGACAGAGGGCTAACGCCGGAAATTTTGGAATCTTTGTTAGCCGATGAGTAAAGACGCATGGCGTGCTGTCGTTTACAATAATGCATTGGTCAGCGCGGCTTTGTTAGGTGGGGTTCCGCGACGGGCCTTTGAAAAAATTCTCGATAACGGAGTTGTTTTAGTTTCCATTCCGGTACTGCTCGAATTAGCCGATTTTCTGAACCGCGAGAAATTTGATAAATATTTATTCCACGACGAGCGGATGCGTTTTATGGTCGCCTTTTTGAAAGTCGCGCAGATGGTCGAAGTCAGCGAAACCATTACAATCTGCCGTGACCCGAAAGATAACAAGTTACTGGAATTAGCGATCAGCGGCAATGCAAATTTTCTTGTTACGGGAGACCAGGCTTTGCTAATTCTAAATCCGTTTCACGGAGTTGAAATTCTAACCCCTCGTGAGTTTCTTGAAATAACTATTTGAACCCCAACCTCTTAGGTGAATTTAGGATTTGCAATCCATAGATTTCCTACTCGTTGTAAGTATTCCTCGCCACGACCTTCACATTTTCACGCCAATTCTCGTGAAGTTCAAATCGCCACAGCTCAATGTCCGGCGATACGCATCTTGCAAAGAACGCAAAATCGCGGTGAAAGCTCCATGCCGGGGCGGCGAGGTAGATGATGGCGGGGCGGTCGGCGATCTCGCGTCCGTCGAACAGATCGGCCGCCGAAAGCAGCCCGCGACGGCGCTGCAGTTCGATCTTTCGCCAATAATCGGCGGCCTGAAATATCATTTCGCGGTCGGGCTGTGTTTTTAATTCAATAATTATCAGTCGCCCGTCGCGCCGCAGCGCAAGCAGATCAATCTTATCCCGGACGAAGCGAAACTGATTATAGATCGGCGACAAAATGAGGTTGGCGTCGAGCAGGTTAATGTTGCGGCGCAAGATTGATTCGAGCCATGCTTCGGGAGCGGTGCGGTAGTATTCGTGGCGTTTGTTTGGAGCATCGGGCGAACGATTGATTTCCAAAAGCTCAACCAGTTCTGCTAGATCGTCCCAGCTATCATTCATGAGAATTTGGCGGTCGCGACCGGTGCCGAACCACGCTTTTTCTTTTCCCATCATCGTCCTCACACGCGCCGCCGGCAAGCCCATAAATCGCAGCGTTTCACCTTGTTTCGAGTAAATTACATCTATTTTTTCCGGCGAAAGTTCGATGATTTTTTGCGATATTGCGCTAGGCTTCGGACGTTCGGGAAGAATTAGTTTAGCCGGTTTTTCCCGCCAAAGTTCACGAATCTTTCGCTTTGGCAATTCCACGAGACGCGGCGGGTGGTCTTTGCAGACGATCTCGACGACGGTGATCTTGCTTTTCCATCCTTCGGTCAGAAGAGCATGAAGCTTCTGGGCATTTTTTGCCTGCCGCTTTTCGCAAATTATCCAAATATCATTTATCGGCTTCTTTTTGCGGAGGCCGAGTTTCTCGATCCACAAAAATGCCGATGTAAATATTGTTTCGACCGTCAGCGAACCGGTAACATCGGCGATCGCGGCCATCGGTATTTTGTCCGCAGTATCGAAATTGATCAGTGCAAACCGACCGTTCTCTTCGTTCAGGGCTACCCGGCCGAGCTTTATACCTGGGAAATTATCTGTTATCAACACGGCGATCTCATTCGCCTTTTCGAGCCGTGCGGCCTCGACCTCAGCCGCTAGTTCCGACGCCAAAGTGCGCGGCACGAGCCGCATCGTTTCACGGTTCTTGGCAAATTCACCGGCGACGTCGATCCTGATCTCGCCGTCCGTGTGAGTGAAATTATTCAACCGCCACGAGTGAAAGCCCTTGTCATCGAGAAACCCGAAATGCGACTTACCTTCGTCGTCGATTATCTCGATCTCATGCTTGTCGAGCGGAAAAGTTTTGCCGTGTTCGCGGATCAGCAGCCACTCGTGACAACCGTCAACAATTTCACGTAACTCGTCTGCATTCACCATTTTTCATTCGCCGTAAAGTATTTCACCATCGCTGCCGCCCAGTCGGCATAGCCTTGTTCGGACGGGTGAATGCCGTCCGCAAAAAAACCTTCGAGTTTCACATCGACGGGCTGCGGATAGTAGAAAACGCGGTCCATATCCCGCGTAAATTCGCTGATATTGTCGTTGTGCATTTGCGAGAGTGTCCACAAGATCGCCTTAACCGGCTGCGGCATGATCGGCGAATAAACGATCATCGGACAATTTGAGAGGAAGATAACGGCGTCCGGGTTTTTCTCACGCAAAGTCGCGAGCAGTTCGGTCATATCACGCCGCCACTTGACGGGACTTGAGAGTTTCATCACGTCGTTGCCGCCGAGAGCGACGAGGATGTAATCAAAATGTTCGTCCGGCATCTGCGGCAACAATTCATCGATCGTCCGCCGCGCCGTAACGCCGTTTTTGCCGACAACTTTCCACTCGACCGGACGACCAATATGTCCGCTCAGATGCTTTGCAAACTGCCCGGCGAGAGCAAGCTCATACGTTCTTGCGCCCAAACCGGCGGCTGTCGATTCGCCGATGACAAACAGCTTTGCCGCATCTCCAACTTCTCCGTATTTGCCAAATTTGTCGCCGGCCGCGTCCGGCAGAACGCCGACCTTCCAGCGGATGATCTGCCCCTGCAGCAGCAGAAACGGAGCGACAGGGGCGATCGCCGCCGCGCCGAGAATAAATCGCCGCTGCCACCTGTTCAAATTGTCGCCGCTCGTGTCCATTAAATTCGTTATGTTAGAATTTAAAGACTCGAATGTTTTTGTCAAATCCGCGTCCATTTTTCCTTCTCGCCAATTTACTTGTATAGAAAAGCGATCTTGGATAAGTATCGGAAATCGAATTAGAAGAAATGAATGACACAAAACCGGAAATTGTCTTAACGGACGAGCATCGGGCGATAGCGGCCCAGACGCTGCATAATCTGCCATTTGCAAAACTGATCGGTATGCGGCTTGTCGATATGCAGATCGATATGGCCGCTATCAAGATCGACATGCGCGACGATCTGCGGCATCCGGGCGGGATATTGCACGGCGGCGTGACCGCGACACTGATTGATACGGCGATGGCGTTTGCCGTCCGGACACGGGTTGGGCCGAACGACGGAACGGCCACAATTGACCTCACGGTTCACTATTTGAGGCCGCATATCTCTGGCACATTCACCTGCACGGCAAAGGTCGTCCGGGCCGGGAAACGAATATTCACGGTTACGGCCGACGTGGTAAATGAGGACGGGAAGCTGATCGCGACAGCGATCTCGACTTATACCAGAGTCTAGGGAGTCTGGGAAGTCGAGGAAGTCTCGGAAGGAATTCGTCTGACCCTTCCTAGACTTCTAGACTTCCTAGATTTGCCTGACTTCCCCGACTAGTCTATGGAACAGCTCAAGAAATTCGCACGTTATTTTAAGCCGTACAAAGGGACGATCCTGGCCGGGATCTTTTTCATTTTGTGCTCGATGGCGTTTGGGCTTTTTGTTCCGTACATGGTTGGCAAGGCGATCGACGATCTCAGCCTTGAGATAACGCGTGAAAAGATAATTTACTATCCGCTCGTCATACTCGGCATCAATTTTGCGAGCGGCATTTTTCTGTTTCTCCAACGGCGTTTGCTGATAAATACGTCGCGGCATATTGAATTTGATATGCGCGAAGGTTTTTATGCTACGCTTGTAAACCAGCCGGCCGAATATTTCCAGTCGAACCGCGTCGGCGATCTGATGGCGCGGGCGACAAATGATCTTTCCGCGATCCGCCAGATCGTCGGACCAATGATCTTGTACAGCTTTCAAGCGATTTTTGCGTTGTGTATATCAATCCCCATAATGCTCAACATTTCGGTCAGGCTGACGCTTCTGCTGCTCATTCCCATGCCGCTGGTTACGCTGACCGTTAAGTTTCTGGGCGAACGGATACATAAACGGTTTGAAAAGATACAAGAGTATTTCTCAGACATCACGGCCCGTACCCAGGAAAACCTGACTGGTGTCCGCGTCATTCGCGCCTACGCCCAAGAGGATGCAGAGATCGAACAGTTTCAGGTTTTAAACCGCGAATATGCGGCCCAGAATCTGCGCCTTGTGAAATATGCCGCGGCGATGCGCCCACTGCTTTTCTTTTTTATCGGTCTGGGATTTGTGATTATTGTCGCCATCGGTGTTCCAATGGCCGTTCGTGGCGAGATCTCGGCGGGCGATTTTACGGCGTTTGTCCTATATCTGCAGCGGATGATCTGGTATTTGATCGCGCTCGGTTACGTCGTCAATCTCTACCAACGCGGCACGGCGTCATTAAAACGGTTCAACGCCATCCTCGAAGCAGAACCAGCTATCGAAGACGCGCATGGCACACGCGAACAGTCGCCGATCAGCGGTAGTATCGAATTTCGCGATCTTAACTTTGCGTATAACGGTAAACCCGTCCTGCAGAACATTAACCTTGTAATCGAACAGGGAAAGACAGTCGCTCTCGTCGGCAAAACCGGCAGCGGCAAATCGACGCTGGTCAGCCTCATCCCGCGTCTGCTCGACGCGCCTGACGGCAGCGTTCTGGTTGACGGCATCCCGATTCGCGAATACCCGCTCGCCCAGCTTAGAAAGTCCATCGGTTTTGTCCCGCAGGAAACTTTTCTGTTTAGCGATACGCTCGCGGCGAACATTGCGTTTGGAGTGGAAGAACTTGAACCGCAGAGATGCAAAGACGCAGAGAAGGCGAACGGAAAAAAGGAATATATCCGTGTTGATCCGCGTGCATCTGCGGTTGATTCCGCCTCAGCGTCTCAGCGTCTCAGCGGTGAGATAACTGTCGAAAAAGCCGCAAAGATCGCCGGCCTCGCCGACGACATCGAAGATTTTCCTGGCAAGTACGAACAGCTTGTCGGCGAACGCGGTATTACGCTCTCAGGCGGCCAAAAGCAGCGAACTGCCATCGCCCGTGCCGTCATGCGCGACCCGCGGATTCTGATCCTCGACGATTCGCTCTCGGCGGTCGATACATATACCGAGGAAACTATTCTGCACAACCTCCGCGATGTCCGCGAAAACCGTACGACGCTCATCGTCTCACACCGCGTCTCTACGATCCGCGACGCCGACCTCATCTGTGTTCTCCACGACGGCCAAATCATCGAACGCGGCACCCACGACGAACTCCTCGCCCTCGACGGCGACTATGCCGACCTCTACGAACGGCAACTGCTCGAAGAAGAGTTGGATGCGACCGATTGAGGTATCTCGATCCAACTTTCATTCAGGGCGAAGATGCTTTACGATGATCTGTCGATGATGAAGAATGCTGGGAGCGGTTGGCAAATTGTTAGTTTGGGAAGCAAAGTCAATGCTAAAATTGTTAAAACTCGGTGTGGTGATGACGTTCCTGCTTGCGGGAGCGCTTCTGTTTTCAACTCGCGAAACGCAGGCGGCATCGGCCTTGAGAACCTCCGAGAATGGAGCGTCGCCGCGAACGCTCTACTTCCAAAATTGTGCGCGATGTCACGGCTCTAACGGCAAGAGTCAAACCGATCTCGGTATGCGGTTAGACGCGGACGACCTGACAACTTCTAGTGCAAGCACGTCTAAGATCATTCGCTTTATTACGAATGGCCGCGGTGATATGCCGGGATTTAAGAAGAAACTCTCCGCGGCGCAGATCGGCTCGATCGCAGGCTACGTAAAGTCGTTTTGATCCGGCACGCCTTCAAAAACGGCTAAAGAACTCACAGTTTTAGATTCCGAAGGCGAAGTGCGTTCCCGATAACCGAAACCGAACTGAAGGTCATCGCGGCACTCGCGATCATCGGCGACAGCAGAATGCCGAAAAACGGATAAAGTATGCCGGTTGCGACGGGGACACCGAGCAGATTGAAGGCGAAGGCAAAAAAGAGATTCTGACGAATATTTCGCATCGTGGCATCTGGTAAATGCCTGGCGCGCACCAATCCGCGAAGATCGCCGTGGATCAATGTAATATCCGAGCTCTCGATAGCGACATCCGTACCGGTTGCCATCGCGATCCCGACATTTGCCTGCGCCAGAGCCGGAGCATCGTTGACGCCGTCACCTGCCATTCCGACGATCTTACCTTTCGATTGAAGGTCATTTCCTTTATCTTCGGGCATGACCTCGGAAAATATCTTTGTAATGCCCAGACTCTTGCCCACTGCCTCAGCGGTCGTTTGATTGTCGCCGGTGAGCATGATTGTTTCAATGCCTTCGCTCTTTAAGCTCTCGATCGCGTCTTTGGCCGATTCCTCGATAGTATCTGCCAGACAAAGCAGCGCGAGAATTTCTTTTGTCGAAGCGACAAACATTACGGTTTGCCCGCCCAGACGCAGATCTTCGGCCCGTGTTTGAATGTCGGTCGACAATTTCAGCCCATGTTCCTCGATCAATGGCATGTTTCCGATCAAATACTTTTTGTTATCAATTTCGCCGGTCACGCCTTTGCCCGTTACCGACTTAAAATTTTCAACCTTTGGCAGAGCGAGATCTTCGGCGGCTTTGACGATCGCGGCAGCAAGCGGGTGTTCGCTTAGCTTTTCGAGCGCGGCGGATATTTTTAAAACCTCGTTTTCGTCCAGTTCACCACCGGTGACGATCTTTTGCAGACGCGGCTTGCCCTCGGTCAATGTCCCGGTTTTATCCACGACCAGCGTGTCGATCTTTTAAAGCGCTTCGAGCGCATCGGCTTTTTTAAACAAAACGCCCGATTGCGCCCCGCGTCCGGTTCCGACCATGATCGACATGGGAGTGGCGAGACCCAAGGCACACGGCCAGGCTATGATCAAAACCGCGACTGCACAGGCGAATCCGAAAACGAAATTTCCTACCAGCGCCCAAACGACAAGCGTTACGAGTGCCACCAAGATCACGGCCGGGACAAAATAGAGGGAAACTTTATCGGCCAGATTTTGGATCCGTGCTTTGCTGCGTTGGGCCTCGCCGACCATCTGCACAATTTGGGCGAGCAGCGTTTCACTCCCGACTTTTTCGGCCCGCATAATAAAGCTTCCGCTGCCGTTGATTGTGCCGTCGACGACTTTTGCATTGGCTTCCTTCATTACCGGGATCGGCTCGCCCGATATCATCGATTCGTCAACCGAACTCACGCCTTCAAAAACGACGCCGTCAACCGGGATCTTGTCATTGGCCCGAACGCGCAGTTTTGTGCCGGCCTGAACATCGGCGAGGGAAATTTCCTTTTCCGAGCCGTCGTCTAAAACGATATGAGCAGTCTTT
>JBDSCV010000161.1:0-6510 GCA_039920905.1 Pyrinomonadaceae bacterium | reverse complement strand
ATTATGCTTCGACATCACCTTTGTAATAGCCGCCGTCAGCGTCGTCTTACCATGATCCACGTGTCCAATCGTCCCAATATTCACATGCGGCTTGCTGCGGTCGAATTTCTCTTTGCTCATAATCTCTCCTAGGAATGTATGATCTCAAATTTCAGATCTGAAATATAAAATTTATGTGCTGGCTCCCGTTCCCTTGATCTTAGCAATAACTTCCTCAGCGACATTACGTGGAGCCTCGGCATATCGCTCAAAATGCATACTCGACGTCGCTCGTCCCTGCGTCGAACTACGCAGATCGGTCGTGTATCCAAACATTTCCGAAAGCGGCACAAATGCCGTCACAACCGAAACATTACCGGGACGCGGTTCCATCTTGTCGATCTGGCCGCGCCGACGGTTAAGATCGCCGTTGACGGCTCCCATATACTCCTCAGGCGTCACGACTTCGATACGCATGATGGGTTCGAGCAGAACGGGCTTTGCCTTTTTTACCGCGTCCTGAAACGCGAATGAACCGGCCAGCTTGAATGAAATTTCGTCCGAATCGACCTCGTGATACGAGCCAAAAAGTAATCTGACCTTGATATCGACCAACTCATAGCCCGCAAGATAGCCACGGCCCATGGCATCTCGGATGCCTTCCATCGTCGGTTTGATAAACTGACGCGGTATCGAACCACCGGAGATCTTGTCCTCAAAGACAAAACCCTCGCCCGGAGCCGGCTCGATCTCAAGCTCAACGTGGCCAAATTTACCACGACCGCCCGATTGCTTCTTGTATATCTCTTTACCCGGTGCCGATGCCGTGATGGTTTCACGGTAGGCAACCTGCGGTTTACCGACATTCGCCTCAACGCCAAACTCGCGTTTCATACGATCGACAATAATTTCGAGGTGAAGCTCACCCATTCCGGCAATGATCGTTTGGCCTGTTTCGTGGTCGGTGTTGACGCGGAAACTCGGATCTTCCTGCGCCAGGCGATTGAGGGCGATGCCCATTTTGTCCTGATCGGCACGAGTTTTCGGCTCAACAGCAACGCGAACAACCGGTTCCGGGAAATCCATCGACTCCAGAATGATCGGCTTGTTCTCGTCCGAGATAGTGTCGCCGGTCGTCGTATTTTTCATACCGCCGATAGCAACGATCTCGCCCGCCGATGCCGACTCAACGTCCTCACGCTTGTTAGCGTGCATGAGCATCAGACGTCCGACGCGTTCTTTCGAGTCTTTAATTGTGTTCGTTACATAGGAGCCAGATTTGACCGTGCCGGAATAGATACGGACAAAAGCGAGCTGACCAAGGTGTTTATCGGCCATCAGCTTGAATACCAAGCCCGAAAAAGGAGCTTTTTCGTCCGGCGGACGGCTCTCGATCTCGTGTGTTTTCGGGTTTTCGCCTTCGATCGCGGGAATATCAAGTGGGCTAGGAAGGAAGTCAACGACAGCGTCGAGCAGCGTCTGAACACCTTTATTCTTAAACGCCGAGCCGGTAAATACCGGCACGATCTTCATCGCAAGCGTCCCCTTTCTCATGGCAACGCGAATTTCCTCTTCCGAAATTTCCTCGCCTTCGAGGTATTTCATCATAAGATCGTCGTCAATCGCTGAAACGGCTTCGACGAGTTTTTCACGGGCCTCTTTAGCGGCATCGACGAGGTCTCTTGGGATTTCCACGATGTCGTAATTCGCGCCCTTTGCTTCGTCGGTCCACACAAACGCCCTCATCGTTATCAGATCGACGACGCCTTTGAAATGCTCTTCAAGTCCGATCGGAATCTGCATCGCGACCGCATTTGCACCGAGCCGGTCGAGGATCGACTGAAAGCTACGGTCAAACGACGCCCCCGAACGATCTAGCTTATTGATAAAGCAAATACGCGGAACGCCGTATTTATCGGCCTGACGCCAAACTGTCTCGGACTGCGGCTCAACGCCTGCGACGCCGTCAAAAACACAAACGGCACCGTCCAAAACTCGAAGAGACCGCTCAACTTCCATCGTGAAGTCAACGTGTCCCGGTGTATCTATAATATTAATGCGATGTTCGACGCCATTGCGTTCCCAGAAACAGGTCGTCGCAGCCGAGGTAATTGTAATGCCGCGTTCCTGCTCTTGCTCCATCCAGTCCATCGTCGCCGTTCCCTCATGAACTTCGCCGATCTTGTGCGAAACACCGGTGTAGTACAAAATGCGCTCAGTCGCCGTGGTCTTACCCGCGTCGATATGGGCCATAATGCCGATGTTTCTAAATTTATCTAAACTGATCGCCATTTCGTAAATCGTAAATCGTAAATCGTGAATCGGATCGTGTTTCTATTCACGATTTACGATTTACGATTCACTAGAACCTATAATGTGCAAACGCCTTATTCGCTTCCGCCATGCGGTGGACATCGTCCTTTTTCTTCATCGCTCCGCCGCGACCGTTTACCGTATCGAGAAGTTCGCCAACCAGACGGTCTTCCATCGTTTTTTCGCTTCGGTTACGTGCATTTGTCACGATCCAGCGGATCGCCAGCGTATTTCGTCTGTCTCGCGTCACTTCAAGCGGGACCTGATATGTTGCACCACCGATACGGCGCGATTTGACTTCGAGCGTCGGGGCTACCGAGTCGATGGCCATCTTAAACATCTTAAGAGCCTCTTCACCCGTCTTTTCGGCCAGCTTAGTCATGGCACCGTAAAAGATCTCTTCGGCGACAGTCTTTTTGCCTTCCCACATCAAACCGTTAATAAACTTCGTCACGGCGATGCTGTTATAGATCGGATCCGGTAAAACTTCTCTTTTTCCTGCAACTCTACGTCTTGGCATATTTCCTCAATTGTAAGTTGTCAGTGGTCAGTGGTCAGTTACGGATTGTTCCGACTACTGACTACTGATTACCGACTACTTAGCCCCTTTGGGGCGTTTAGCTCCATACTTCGAACGCGACTGATTGCGGTTCGCGACGCCTGAGGCATCCAGCGTTCCGCGAATTACGTGATAACGAACACCCGGCAGATCCTTTACACGGCCGCCGCGAATAAGCACGATCGAGTGTTCCTGCAGGTTATGACCGATACCGGGAATATATGTAGTAACTTCAATCTGATTCGTCAGACGGACACGGGCAACCTTACGCAAAGCCGAATTAGGCTTTTTCGGGGTCGACGTATAAACGCGTGTGCAAACACCACGCTTCTGCGGATTTGCCTGCAAAGCCGGGCTCGCCGTTTTATACTTAACGCGTTGGCGTCCTTTACGTACTAATTGGTTAATTGTCGGCATCGTTCTATTTAAAATCCCAATAGGCAAAACTACCGTCTTACCTGACTCTTGCCGAATAAATCCGGCAGTTAGCTCAAGCAGCATTTTAAGCTGAATGAATTAATTAAACTGTTCTAACCTTAAGAAGAAAAACTTTGCTGTAGCGTGGCATATTAGGTGCAGAAGCCCGTACGTTAGTAGGGGCGTATCAAAGTACCCGCGAAGTGAGTTCTTCGCATTTTACGCAACAATCCGTGTTTCAAATCTCAAATATCAACCTCGCAAGTCCCGTCAGGAACCGCTCAGCAAAACAGACCGTAAAGTCCGAAACTTTAGATATTATGAATTTGGACTTTCCTTGTCAAGCCCTGACTGCGGGTTATGAGAAAAAAGTATTGATTTATCTGGGGGTCGGTTAAAGCTCCTTGGGGTCTCATTCCTCATCGCGGTTCCATCTAGGTTCATTTCTTAATTCATTTCTACAATACTTCTCCGTCAGACCAACCCAGAACCGGTATCCACGATAACGAACTGTGAAAGATCAAACTTCCTTCAGACGCTTTTTATCAAATAAGGGTTTCGCTCTCTTATGCGTCGCGGGTTGTGGGATTTTGGCGATGGTGCCGGCTTATATTTGGGGGATACCTTCGGGTGCGGTTCTGGACAATCACTTTCGGTTTGTGATGCCGTTTTATGATGAGATTAGCCACGGCAACTTGGTTCCCGGATGGCTGGCCGAATCGAACAACGGTTTTGGCGACGCGCGGTTCAGGTTTTATCCTCCGGTTTTATATTATGTGCTTTCGCTGTTTCGGTGGCTGACGAGCGACCGGTATTTTGCCACGCTGAGCGTTTTTACACTTTTTTCGATAACCGGTGCGTCGGGCGTCTATTTTTGGGCGCGCCAAAGCCTTTCCCGGTATACGGCGGTTTTGGCAGCCTTTCTATTTGCAATTGTTCCTTATCACTTAGTCTGGCGTGGCCGGATTCGTCAAAAACAGTTTCGCCCGATCCATTTGCCGTTTGTATTGACTTTTGCCGGAACTTTATTTTTGACCGGATATGATCTGGTGATTGACAGTGACTACAGTTCGCGCGTGACATTTTCTCACCGAATCGAAGAAATTCGCGGCGCTCGCTCGTTCAACGACTGGCTGCCGCCCGGTGCCAGTGAATCAAAAGATTTGGTGGCGTTAGCCGGTCAGATAGACACCGGCAACCGGCAGTTGATCGTCTCCAACTGACAGACCCACGTCCGCCGTTTTATGCTCGCTGCCGGCGAAGAGAGCCACGTCCGGCTGCGAAGTTACTACTATCCTTTGTGGAAGGCAACGATCCTCGGCCCCTGCGAACGGAGAGAGACTGCGACCTCGCAAGCCCCTGACGGAACGCTTTTGGTATCGGTTCCGCCTGAAAGCTGCGAGATCGAAGTTGTCTTTACCGAACCTCCGCGCACGGCGATCTCGTTAATTATCTCCGGCCGTCGGTTGGACGTTTGTCTTGATTTTGTTACTATCGAGTCTTTTAAAACGTAAGGCTCGATTCCGACTATCAGGGCAATTTTATTATGACATTGAGTAATTTAGAAACTTTTCTTAGCCAGTTTGGTGAACAGGATTGGCTCGACACGCTTGCGACCCTTCTTCCCGACATTCACGACGTGGACAAAACGGCGGTGCAAATATGGTTCCGCTTTTATCCGCTTGAACTGCACCGTTACGTTCAGGCAAGCGAGGATCGCGAAGAGATGATTCGCGGATTTGCATTGCAAGGTGATTTTGAGTTGAAAGATCAAATTGACACGTCGCATCATTTTCTCTACGGCCATCGGCATTGGAAAGTGGTAAAGGCCGCTATCGAGGCTGAGGCGACTGTTTTTACAAACGAGACACCGCCGCTCCTTGAGGAGATCAAGGCCATCGGCATGCTCGTCGCCGAAAGGCTCAACATCGAACGCCAAATGGTGAATGCCGTGGTAGCCATAGGACTCGCAACGCTGAATCAGGCCGGACTCGAAGCGTTCAAAGCCGCACCCGGCGAGGTCGCGAAACCCACAGGAATTATGTCCAAATCGCCTAATGCCGTCATCGCTGAGCGTGCAAAAGACGATTCGCAAGGGCTGCTCGGGTTTCTCAAAACCGTCAATAAGAAGTTCTCAATTGCTTACGCCAACGGACGGGTCAATGGCAAATTTGACATCATGAACGAGCAAGAGATCGCCGGGGCGTCTGCGGGCGACCGTTCGCGGGACTGGAAAAATGAGGACGAACGCTGTTGGGAAGGCGTCGTCCCGGTCGAATGTCTATCCGCAAGCTGCGGCACTTGCTGGGTCGGCATTCTCGGCGGCCAGGAAAAGCTGACCGGGGTCACCCGGCACGAAAAACGGGCAATGAAGATATTCGGCTACAACCAGCCGGAAGGCGAAACGCCGTTTCTCCGCCTCGCCTGTCAGGCCAAAGCCACGGGCAACGCCACCATCGTGATTCCGCCCTGGAACGGCGTATTCGGCAAAAAAGTGCGCGGCAATGTCGAATATATCGAACTCGAACCAAACACAACATCCGCCAAGAAACTCCGCGAAACCATCGCATCCGCCGTCTCCGGCGAATAAGCAGGAATTATCACCGCAGAGCCGCTGAGACGCAGAGAAAAGAAGTATTTCATCTCTGCATCTCAGCGGCTCTGCGGTAGTATATCTTCGTGCCTGAAGACAAGAAACCATTTCCCCCGGTCGCCTACGTCGTGATCGCCGTTCTGCTGTGGAGCACTGGCGGGCTTTTTATCAAGCTGACGACGCTTGACGCGTATCAGGTCACGTTCTTTCGCTCGCTACTCGCAGCGGTCACGGTTCTATTAATTACGCGGAAACATGGCCTGCGAATCAATGGATTTGGCGTTATTGCTTCGATAATTTACGCAACGCTGCTCTTTCTATTTGTTTGGGCGACAAAGCACACGACCGCCGCGAACGCCATCTTTCTCCAATACACGGCCCCGATCTACATCCTCATCTTCGCCCCCTTTCTGATCGGTGAAAAATTTCACTGGCGCGATTTGATCACGATAGTCTTCTGCATCGGCGGCATGAGTCTCTTTTTTGTCGGAAAGCTGGAGATCACGGATTATCAAGGCAATCTCGCCGCCCTCGGCTCCGGCATCTTTCTCGGCCTGTACATAATGCTGCTGCGGCATCCGAGAGCAGTCGGCGGTCGGCCGTCAGCGGTCAGCACTCAAGAGTTGCAGAAGCCCGCGCGTGAGCAAGT
>JBDSCV010000160.1:0-8732 GCA_039920905.1 Pyrinomonadaceae bacterium | reverse complement strand
GCCGCCGGAGCATTGGCCGCTTACGCCGCAAAAGCGGGAATGGAAGCATTTATCTTTATGCCGTCCGACACGCCAAAAGCAAACATCATCGAATGCCAACAGACCGGGGCCAATGTCACGCTCGTTGACGGCCTGATAACGGATTGCGGCAAGATCGTCGCCGCGCGAAAAGACGCCGAAGGTTGGTTTGACGTCTCGACTCTCAAAGAACCGTACCGTGTCGAGGGCAAGAAAACGATGGGCTATGAGCTGGCGGAGCAATTCGATTGGACCTTGCCCGACGTCATCATGTATCCGACCGGAGGCGGCACCGGCCTGATCGGAATGTGGAAAGCCTTCGATGAGATGGAGCAGATGGGCTGGATCGGTTCAAAACGCCCGCGAATGGTCAGTGTACAGTCAGAGACTTGCGCTCCGATCGTCCGTGCATTCGAGGCCGGAGAGCGATTTGCCGAGGAATTCGAAAATGCATCAACCGTCGCCTCAGGATTGCGCGTCCCAAAAGCGATCGGCGATTTCCTTATTCTCGACGCCATCCGTGCTTCAAACGGTACAGCGCTCACCGTCACCGACGCCGAACTCGTCGCAGCAGTAGCCGAGATCGGAGCCGCGACGGGCCTCTTCGCCGCTCCCGAGGGAGCCGCTTGCTTGCCCGCATTGCGGAAACTTATAACAGATGATTTCGTGAAAGAAAGCGAAACGGTCGTGATATTCAACACCGGTTCGGGCGTTAAGTATCTCGAGGCGTTCTCGTAGCTATTCTTTGCTTTTTGGCTTAGTTTTTAATTCCGGTGGCGTGTCGTCTGTAACGCGGGCAAACACGCCGAGTACGATCCACCATTTTTTATCGCGCAATTTCCAGATGTGCAGGCAATTCCCCTTTTCGGTTCCTTCTTTGCTGTTGGCAAACTCACATGCGTTCCACACATACGCCAGATCGGCCGCTTGATAAAGTGCGACCTTTTTTGGAAAGTTGATCGAGGTGTAACGACTCATTTCCGAAACGACATTTTTCTTGCCCAGGATCAGCGGCTTGCCGTCGAGCAGCAGCCGAACGTTATCCACAGCATATTGTTTGTAGCCATTTCCGAGAGCTTTTGTCGTCATGCCCATTCTTAAAAAATTCATCGACGCATCGGCGGGCGAGTACCCGCGTTTGTTCGGATCGTGTTGGAGGTCCGTTTGAAAGCCCTGACCCGCTTCAGAAACGGGAGGTTCGTCGTGAGTGATATCGATGTCCAAACTGGCCCGAAACGTGCCGTCCGGTTTCTTTTCCCAGATCGTCACAAATTGGCCGAATTTCGACAGCGTATCGCGTTTACCTTTGGGATAAGATTGCCAACTACCGGTCGTATAACCCATTAGGCCATTTGCAGAAATGTCCCCAAAATTTGAATTTCGAACTAATATGAGTGGCGAGCCATTCTTTTTATTTAACGTCCAAAAATCAATACCGTTTATCGGATTTGGACGAAACACAATGCCATCGACTGCCAAAAATTTGAGAAAAGCGGTCTTCATTCCGCTCTCAGCGGCCGTTTGTTCAAACGACGTTTCCGCGCCGTACATCTTCTGTAGATCGTATTGAGCAAAGACATTCCCGCAAAGCGAAAGGATGAACGATAATAACAACTTCTTGTTCATATAAATTATTTTATCAGAAATTTTTACTCGTCGTTGATGTTTTTACTTGGCTCGCTGCCGGTTAAAATTATTTCAAAGCCATTGTGCACTGACAGTGACTTGTAGATGTGCCTTCACTCGACATCGGTCGGCCAGTTGTCATAATACAAATTCGTAATTTGATCAACAATTTGATAGTATTCGGCTGGGAGTGTTGTGTCTACTCACACGCCTCGGCGAAGGCGGGGCGCGGGTTTTGCAGTTCGGATTGAAATTGATTTTTTAACGATGATGTTTTGACGGGTAAAGAGATTTCGATTTATAGAAGGGAAGTCTCGGGGTTCAGAATTATGTTCAGTGATAATTTTAGACGCGGTGAAGGAAAAGGAAACGGACGGAAGGCCTCAAAGGCAGTTTCGGCTATGGCAGATATCGGCTGGAAAGCGTTCCAGGCTGTAAATAAAGCTTTGCCTGAGAGCGATGCGATCACGCCGAAGTGGGCGGCGGAACCGCTGCTCAAATCGTACGAACGGTCGGCACCGCCGCTTGGTTTCCCGCGCGAGACCGATTCGCTTTGCCCGGCGTGCGTCAAATCGGTTCGCGAAGGCGTGATTAACAAATCGATCCCGCTTGAGATCCTGATGAACTCGCATCCCGGCGAGATCAAGGCTCAAATCGTCGAGGAAAACGGCCAGGTCGTGATGAAAAAGACCTGCCCGACGCATGGCGAGTTTATTGATGTGATGGCGACTGATCCGGCGTTTCTCGAACGCATCGAATCGCTCTTTTACGGCCGCGATTTCAAGGCCGCCGAAGACAAGCACGTTCACCACCACGGCACGAGCGACATTAAATTTGGACGCGGAGCTGTCTTGACGGTAGATCTGACAAACCGGTGCAACATGATGTGTAATCCGTGCTTTATGGATGCAAATCAGGTCGGATATGTGCATGAACCGACGTTCGAGGACACAAAAGAGATACTCGACAGAGCAGTTTCGTTCAAACCGCGTCGGCAGATAATCATCCTTTTCTCCGGCGGTGAACCGACCATCGCACCGCATTTTCTCGAGTCGGTTGCTTACGCCAAGAAGATCGGTTTTTACCGCATCCTTGCCGCGACAAACGGTATTCGATACGCCGAGGACATCGAATTTTGTAAAGCCGCGAAGGCCGCCGGGCAGCACGGCGTTTACCTACAGTTCGACGGAACCAACGACGAGGACAATAAACATCGCGGCGTCGGCAATCTGTTTGACGTTAAATTAAAAGCCATCGAGAACCTCGCTTCGGTCGGCATCAAGGTGACGCTCGTGACGACCATCGTCAATTCGTGGAACAACGAAGGCATAGGTTCGATCGTTAAATTCGCCGCCGAAAACATCGACAAGGTGCAGACCATCGCTTTTCAACCCGTTTCGTTCACCGGCCGCGACGAAGATGTGTCCGACAAAGACCGCACTGCACAGCGATACACGCTCTCGGGAATGACGCACGATCTTAAAGCGCAGCTCGACGGTGTACTCGAACCGTTGCGTGACTGGTTCCCGTTAAGTTCGTATTCTGCGTTTACATCCGTGATGGACATGCTGCAAGGGGCGGATGCTCCATGGGGCTGGTCGTCGTGCAACTGCCATCCGAACTGCGGTATTTTTACGCTGATCGTCGTCAATAAAAACACGAATCAGATGACGTCGCTCTTCGATTTCTTTAACTACGAGCAGTTCATGAAGGACGTGACCGTTATTACGGACACGGCCCGCGGCAAAAAGCTGACGATGGCCCAGCTCGGAATGGCGATAATGCGAAACTTCGACGCCGCGAAGGCTCCCGACGGCTTTCCGATCTCGCAGATTCTCAATCTTTTCAAACCGTCGTCGACCAACGCAAATTCCGATCGCAATGATCGCATGACCAGTGCGGGCCAGGATACGACCAGCGACGACAATTGGCGCGTTCTTTGTGTCGAAGGAATGTGGTTCCAGGACCTTTTTAACTACGATTTTCGCCGCACCGAGATGTGCGTCATTCCCTACGGCACACAGGAAGGCGAAGTTTCATTCTGTGCCTACAACACCGGTGTCGGCTGGCGTCAGATAATCGAAGAGATGCACAAGACCGCATCGCTGTCAGAATGGTACAAAGATAATGGCCGACATGCTGTGTATGCGAAAGGCCACGAAGTTCCGAATATCGGCAAAACGCGTTCGCTTTCACTTCCCGTGATCGCAAAGATCGTTTCAGAGGATCTCGATGCCGCCGGATCGTCGCCGTATTTGATCCGGGAAGACGAATACGAGAAAGCTACAGTTTAATTAGAACGAACAAGGGAGGGAGTTATGCCGGACCAAAAGGACATTGCCCAAGCTAAAAGGGCCTTGGAACAAAATGAGCATGAAGGAAAAACAGCCGAAATAGAGGGCGAGCATCCTGAACACGCACCGCAGCCGGGGAAGAAAACGCCGCAGGAACATGTGGATAAACATGCGATAGATGAAAGCGGCAATCTGCTTCATCCGCCTGAAGATGAAGATGCGGACGGAAAATAGATCGGGCACGAAAAAGACAAGAGCGCTGGCATCCTATGCAAATCGTCAAAACTGTCAAAAATTTAGGGTCGTTGACCAGCATGATGGTGTTTGGCATGCCCGCGAACGCGGTCGGCTCAATCGATGCCACTAAGCGGTGCAACCTTCGTTGCGAGCACTGCTATTTCTTTGCCGAGGAACACAAAGAGGTTGAGCTGACGGTCGATCAGTGGGTCGAAAAGTTTGAGGGTATGGCGGTGGGCGACCCGATGCTGCTTTGCACGTGGGTCGGCGGTGAACCGCTTATTCGCAAAGAACTTATCGATGTTGGCCGTAAATATTTCAAATACAACACGGTAGTCACTAACGGCACAATGGAATTGCCCGATTGGACGGGCTGCACGTAGGTAATTTCGATCGATAGCACGGAAGAAGCGTTTGCCAAAATGCGTACTCCCGGCATTTATCAAAAGATCAAAGAAAATGTTCTACGCCATCCCGATCTAAAAATCCAGATCTCCTGTGTCCTGACGAGCCTGACGGTCGATTGTATCGAGGATCTGATCATCGAATGGGGGCCGTTGGCTCGCGGCGGCATTATTTTTGATTTCTTTACGCCGGTGAATAAGCTCGACGAGGCCCTCTGGCTCGACTGGGAAACGCGCGACCGGTTGATCGACGATCTCAAGGCTCTGAAGCACAAATATCCGGGCGTGATCAACATGCTCGATTCGACGCTCGACCTGATGAAGTCGGGAAATTCAAGAAGGGTTACGGACAAATGCCTATTCAAAGAAAAAGCTTTTACGTTCGGAGCCGACGGCAATCCGAAGGGTAAATGTATGATGGGCGACAATGCCGACTGCGATAAATGCGGCTGCGTCGTTCCATTTTATATGGCGACAATGAACAGTCCCCGCCTGCTCGCAAAGGAAGCGTTTATGAAAGCCATTGGCCGAAACTAATTTCCTGTACCGGCTCGATCAAATACCCCGCCTTATCTAATGAATTCACTTGTATTTTCAAATATGCTTCACCGACCGGCGCGGACTGTTGTCAGTATCGCGGGCATCGGTATCGGAATTTTGCTGATCGTTTTTACGGTCGGATTGGCGAACGGCACAATGCGGGAGCGGGCCGCACGGGAGTCGAATGTCGGGGCCGAGATCATGTTCCGGGCGCTGGGTAGCTTAGGGTTGAGCGGTTCGGACGCTCTGAGATTGCCGGTTCCGATGCGCTCCGAGATCGAAAAGGTCGAGGGCGTGGCCAAGGCCGTTCCGATAGCCCAGAACAGCGTCGCGGCGACCGACGGCATTACGGGTAGCCGTTTGATCGACGGCGTGAGCTACGACGAGTATGCCGCGATGGCGGGCTTACAGCTTGTACAGGGACGCAAATTTACCGATGGCCGGGATGAGATGATGTCCGATTCGGCATGGCTTGCACGGCGAAACCTGAAGATCGGCGATAAATTCAGCATTTACGAACGCGATTTTGAGATCGTCGGGACATACGAGCCGAGCGCGGGTGCGCGGATCAAGATACCGCTTTTGACCATGCAGACACAACTCGGAGCCGAGGAAAAGGCGTCGGCATTTCTCGTCAAGGCAAAAGACGGTTTTACTCCGCAAGTGGTCGGCGACAATCTGCATTCGAGATTCACCGACAATCAGATCATCCTCACCAGCGAACTCGAAGAGCTTTATATGCAGGGAATTCCGGCATTAAACGTATTTCTGGATGTTGTCGTCGGCGTCGCGGCGGCGATCAGCGCGCTTATAATTTTGCTGACGATGTACACGACCGTTACCGAACGCACACGTCAGATCGGCGTGCTCAAATCACTCGGAATGTCCAAGACAAACATCGCCTGGACGGTCGTTCAGGAAGCTCTGCTGATCAGCGTGGGCGGCATAATCTTTGGCGTTTTGGCGACGTATTTCCTAAAATTTGCACTCGCCAAATGGTCAACGCTGACCGTTGCCATCGAACCCAAGATCGTACTGACAATCGTGGTTGTGGGCGTGGTAAGCGGGACACTTGGAGCGCTCTATCCTGGACTGAGAGCCGCCCGCCTCGACGCGGTCGAGGCACTCAATTACGATTAGCATTATTTCGCTATACCCTTCAGTCCGGTAATGGTCACGTCGTCCATTTGATATATCCGTGCCGCAGAAATACCAAGAATTTTGATCTCCGAGACCGGATCCGATGATTTGTCGAGATATTGTATATCGCCGGAATTGCTGACATATCGTCTGCCTTTGACCAACACTACAAAGTCGCCCGGTCTGAGTTCGGCGGTTTTTGCATTGTCTGAAAGAGAAACGAACGACAGATCGTTGCGGCCTGCTTTGCGGGCGTAATATTCAAAAAGTGCTGGCGTTTCACAGGCGACTACGGCTTGGGGTTTGGCGAAAGACGCGAGGTTTTCGACGATCTCGCGGGTGCCGGCGTCGTAAAATTCGTCATGCGGAAAGTATGTTCCCGCTGCGGCCATGCCGCCGCCGAGTGAGTTTGTGAAGAGTCGAAAATACGGCGTCACGGCGAGGGAATTGTAGAGCGGAAATCCGGCAGTTATTATGAGCAGGATTATCTGCACAACCGGGCCGAACCGCGTTCCACCAGGAAATCTGTCTGAAACCCACCTTAAAAAAAAGCAAAAACCGACCGCAGCGGAGATCAATATTAGCGGTTCGGCGAGAGCAAAATAGCGGGTGAATTTGCCGCCCATAACCGAGTAGGGCACAAACCACATAAACGCCCAGAAAAATAGGAAAAAACGGCCGTCGCCCAACCTGCGCCGAAATAGCAGCGGCAACCCGATTAGGAACAGTACAAGCGTTAGGGCCGATGTCTTTACTCCGATAAAAACAAAGTAAAATGTCCATGGCACTCCGGCGAGCCATGCGGTCATCTTATTTGGATAAAGCTGGCCGATAAATTCGTAGCTGTCATGACCGATGCGATTTTCGCTTGAGAATTTGAGCATTTCGCGCCATGTGTCGGGCAGCATGATCGTCGGATTTAGGATCAAAAACGTCACGCCCATGACGGCAAAAAACTTGAGCCAGCGTACCGGTTCCATTCGCCACTTTGTTGCCGGAATATACTGGAAAATGATGTAGTACGCGCCGACGATCGCAAGCAGATGCGGATAATATTTTGACGCCATCAGTCCGGCAAAACCGGCGGCTGTGGCCCATGCGTACCACGTCCAATTTGATTTGCCGCGTTCGGCGGCGGTTTGTCCGCGAATCCAAAAAAGAAATGTCAGCAGAAAAAAGAAAACGACGAGACTGTCTTCTTTGGCAATCCGGTCAAAACCGATGGCCATCGGCTCAACCGCCCAAAGCACTGCGGAAACGAGGCCGATACTTCGGCCAAAAAGCTCCGAAACGAGCAGAAAAAGCAGAAGTGTTGTAAATGTGCCAAACAATGCGACGGGGAATCGCAAGGCCGCCTCATCCGAAATATTCAGCTGCGGCGACAAAATACTAATGTGCAGTTTTTCTGCGGCGATTATGCTGACCGTCTGCATACCTTTCATCAAAAACGGGTGCTCGCCATTTTTGCCTGAGAGGCCATTCGTTCTGTATTCTTCGACGGTTTCGAGTTTGTTGAGTTCGTCTTCACCAAAACTCTCCGCCCCGAGGTCGTGGATGCGCAGTGCAAAACCTATCGCCATGAAAACGGCCAGAATTAACGCCGCGATCTTACGATTTTTTGCAAAAAACAGATCGTCGGAAAACTTTGGGGGGTTGATACCGGCGGTTGTAATGGGAAGTATCTGAACTGACAATTTTTTCTTATTCTCCCAAAATATTTTGCCGCATAATAGCAGTCAAATCGACGCATCAAGCTCGCGGAAATTGAATCTGAAGATTATCCGATTACGGTTTGCCCTGTCAAAATGATGCATTCTGACTTCACTTCATGTTATCATTAGTTCATATATTTGCGGTCTAAGTGCAGGAATTATATGGTTTTACGTCTCCTAATCGCAATTTTATTCGGAACATGGCTCGTCCTCGTTTTGCTCGGAAAGGGCGGGTTTGTGCATATCCTGCTCCTGAACGTTCTGGGCATCGCAGCCGTTGACGCTATGACGGCCTACAGGTCGCGCATGACGCAGTGAAATACAACGAACTTTTTTACGTCGTTTGGCATCAGAAAGACTAATTTGCCGAAAAAATTTTATTTATTACGTTAGGATTAAAAAACGACGCCGAGAAATGTTGTAATGAAATTGATCAATACCACATCTGATCTAAAATCACTTAGCTTCTTAGCGTCTTTTTTGCTGCTTTTTTGTGTAGCGTTTTCTGCTGTCCGTGTTCCTGCGCAATCGCCCGAAATAGTTCCTCAGCCTTTTCCGGCAGCGAATCCTGAGCCGGTTTCGAATACAGGTTTTAGAGTAGACCGGTTCTCGGTTGCGGGTGGTGCCGAGATCATTACGATCTTTGCAAAACACAGCTATCATGACGGGCCGATGCAGGGGCCAGTCGCGGATATTCCTCTCGTCAGTATTTTGCGCGATACGCTGGGTGACAACAAAGTCGAGAACGACAGGCTCCGATA
>JBDSCV010000159.1:0-2368 GCA_039920905.1 Pyrinomonadaceae bacterium | reverse complement strand
CCCATATTACTTTACGACCCGCGGTCACGAGGTGCCGAGAGCTATGTACAACTTGCAAAGGAGATTTTAGACAATGGCTAGACAGACGCTTGGCCGGGGCTTGAGTGCATTGTTGGGCGAGGAAACGCCAGCGACGAGTGAGGCCTCCAGTCTTGAAATTGACATCGATCTGATCGAACCAAATCCTGAACAGCCTCGAACAAGGTTTGCAGACGCCAGACTTGAGGAATTGGCTCAGTCGATCCGTGCAAACGGGGTTGTTCAGCCAATTGTGGTGCGAAAGTTTGGGAACCGCTACCAGATCGTCGCCGGTGAGCGTCGATGGCGAGCATCGCAGCGGGCCGAACTCCGGCGAATTCCGGCGGTTGTCAGAGAAGTCTCAGATGAAAAGCTCCTGGAGCTTGCCTTGATCGAAAACATTCAGCGTCAGGAACTCAACCCAATTGAAGAAGCCAAAGCGTATCGCAAACTCATTGATAAGATTGGACTTACGCAAGAAATGGTAGCCTCGCAGGTAGGAAAGGAGCGTTCAGTTGTGACAACATCCCTGCGGCTTCTGCGCCTGCCCGGCGAGATACAAAGGCGGATTGAGGACGGGCGGCTTTCCGCCGGCCATGGACGGGCGCTGTTAATGATTGATGACCCAAAGGCCCAGCGAATTGCCGCAAATTCAGCTATCGACCAAGGCTGGTCGGTACGTGAAACGGAGAAAGTGGTAAAGCGCATTGCATCTTCGACACGGGATGCGGTCAGTAATAAAGCGGGACGAACTGTCGATCCTAATGTGAAGGCCGCAGAAACTAAGCTGATGCGAACTCTGAACACAAACGTGAAGATCGTTCACGGTAAAAAAGGAACGGGGGGAAAGATCGAGATCGAGTATTACAATACCGACGATCTTGACCGCATATTTCAAGCTATAATGAAAAAATAGAGGAGTGAGGTAAATGCAAAAGCGTTTAACGGAAATGGTCGATTGCGGTGGTTGAGTGGCTAAACTCGCACCGGGCGACCTTGCTCAAGTTTTGAGCAAACTTCCAAAACAGAATAGTGAAAATGTGATTGTCGGATTTGAGAATTCGGACGATGCGGGTGTTTTTCGCCTTACGGACGACACGGCGCTAGTGCAAACGCTTGATTTTTTTACCCCGGTGGCCGACGATCCAACGATGTACGGTCAGATCGCGGCGATTAATTCGCTGAATGATGTTTACGCAATGGGCGGCACTCCAATTTCCGCGTTATCGATAGTTTGCTATCCGCAAACAGGCGATTGGGATGTGCTCGGCCAGATCCTCGCCGGCGGACAGAAAGCGATGAACGACGCAGGTGTGGTTGTTATCGGTGGCCATTCGGTTGACGATAAAGAGATGAAGTTTGGCTATGCCGTGACCGGGGTAATTCATCCAGACAAAGTAGTTACAAATGGCGGGGCTCGGGCCGGAGATGTATTGATCCTGACGAAACCTATCGGTACAGGAGCGATCAACACGGCCGTAAAACTTGGAAAGGCGAGCCGAGAGGCCGAGGCGGCGGCGATACGGGCAATGACTACATCCGCTGCTCATGCGTCTAAATTTATGCAAAGTGTCGGAGCAAACGCCTGTACAGACGTAACCGGATTTGGCCTACTTGGCCATGCGTATGAACTGGCAAAGGCCAGCTGCGTGACGTTAAATATTGATTCTAAAACGGTTCCGCTGTTGCCGGATGTCTTGGAATTGATTTTACAAGGGATGTTGACCCGCGGAGATAAGAACAATCGTGTTTATGTGGGCGGGACCGTTAGAATAAACCCAAGCGTTTCGAGTGAAATGCAGAGTGCTCTGTTCGACCCGCAGACGGCGGGGGGGCTTCTAATAAGTTTACCCGAATCGAACGCCGCCGCGTTTTTGCAAGAGGTCGATGGCTCGGTTGTCATCGGCAGCGTTGGGGTGGTCAGTAATTATTGCATTGAGGTAAGTTAAGTGTTTTTGTTTATCTTCGAATCTATCGGAACTTCGGAATTGATCCTTGTCGGAATCGTGGCACTGATATTTCTCGGCCCTCGCAAGCTGCCCGAACTGGCGAAAAAGGCTGGCAAGATAATATCTGAATTTCGGGGCACTGCGAATGAATTCAAGCAAACCTGGGAGAAAGAGGTTAATTTTGAGGAAGAAGTTAAGTCACTTAGTCTCAGCAGTTTAGATGAAGAAACAGTTACCCGGGCAGAGACCCTTGAGTCGCATGAGACAACACCCATTATCCCTGATGCACCGGCGATACGATCAGTAGATCCGGAGAGCTTTAAACATCTGGTTCCGGCTGGGGCCGATCCTGTTGAAAAAGCCGAACAAGTCGAGATGCCCGAAATAAACGACAAAAAAAA
>JBDSCV010000158.1:0-3414 GCA_039920905.1 Pyrinomonadaceae bacterium | reverse complement strand
GAAACTCAGACAACGGCAACGCTGAATGAGACGAAACCGGCCGACGAGGTCATGGAAAAGACGAACGAAGATCTCGAACGACAGTAAAGGTTTAATTATGGGACAGAAAGTTCATCCATACGGCTTTAGGGTCGGATACAACAAAGATTGGCATTCGCATTGGTTTGCGAAACAGGATTTCGCCAAATTCTTGGCCGAAGACCTGAAATTGAAGCGTGATCTCAAAAAGAAATTTGGCGGCGGCGGCGTTTCGCACATTGACATCGAACGTGCTGCGGCCCGCTTAAAGATCATTATTTACACCTCGCGTCCGGGAATCATCATTGGCCGCAAGGGAGCCGAGATTGAAAGCCTTCGTGAAGAATTATCGAGGAAAACGGGCCGCGAAGTTCTCGTCTCGATACAGGAAATCCGTCACCCCGAGCTAAACGCACAGCTTCAGGCTGAGAAGATTGCACAGCAGCTCGAGAAGCGCATTATGTTTCGCCGGGCGATGAAAAAGACGATCGAAGAATCGCAGCGGTTCGGGGCACAGGGCATCAAGGTGATGATCGCCGGACGCTTAAACGGGGCTGAGATCGCCAGAACCGAGTGGAATCTGCAGGGTCGTTTGCCGCTTCACACGCTGAGAGCCGACATCGATTTTGGATTTGCTGAGGCATTGACGACATTCGGCATCATCGGTGTAAAGGTGTGGATCTATCGCGGTGAAATTCTCGATCCCAACGCCTCAATGGCTCGCGGAACGACGACGGATCCGATGAATGAAGTGAAAGTCGAACGCGGTGCCCGACGCAATGATCGTGGGCCACGGCGGGATGACCGCCGGTAGGCAGTTAGCAAAAGCAGTTGGCAGAGATTGAACGAGGTTTAGAGAGTTATGTTACAGCCGAAAAAGGTCAAGCACCGGAGAGTTATGAAAGGCCGTATGCGCGGGAAAGCGACACGCGGCGAAAAGCTTAGTTTTGGTGATTTTGGCCTCAAAACATTAGAGGCGGCGTGGATCACGGATAGACAGATTGAAGCGGCTCGTATCGCGATGACGCGACATGTAAAACGCGGCGGTAAGATATGGATCCGCATTTTTCCGGATAAGCCGATCACAAAAAAACCGGCTGAAACGCGTATGGGCAGCGGTAAAGGAGCTCCCGATCATTGGGTTGCCGTGGTTAAACCTGGCCGTGTATTGTACGAGATCCAGGGTGTCGAGGAAGGATTGGCACGCGAAGCAATGATGCTTGCGGCGCAAAAACTGCCGATCAAAACAAGGTTTGTGACTCGTGCGGACCTCGAGGGAGGCATAGTTTAAGTAATGAAAAGGAAAGAACAACTCGATCAACTTGGCGAAATGACGCCGGAGGAATTGAAAGATCAGGCCGACGCTCTTAAAGAATCGCTGTTTCGGCTCAAGTTTCGCAAAACACTCGGTATGGGCGAGGTCGTCAATGACATTCGCCGCGAGAAAAAGACTTTGGCGAGGGTTTATACCTTGCTGAATAGACGAGAATCTGAGGCCAAAACCGCAAAAGCGTAAGGCTGTAGAGAAAAGAAAATGCCAAGAAAGAAAAAAGACGAAGTCGAAGAGACAGTATCCGTTGGTGAAGAAGTTGCAGCACCAGATGTAGCGGCGGAAACACCAAATGTCGAAGCAGCGGCTGAAGAAGTTGCAGCGGCACCGGCAGAAGAATCGGTAATCGAGGCCGCACCAGCGGTCGCAGAAAAGCCGAAAAAGGCTGCCAAATCAGCGCCGAAAGCAAAAGAACCAGCGAACGCATATGAATCTGCTGCGGCTGTAGTACAGAAGATAAGTAAACGGGCGGAAAAGATCGGCATCGTTTCTTCGGACAAAATGACTAAAACGGTCACGGTCCGAGTTGACCGTCTGGTCAAGCATCCGATATATCGCAAATACGTCAAGAAGCGTAAGAAATTTATGGCCCACGACGAAATGGGTGCGAAGATCGGCGATAAGGTGAAGATCGTTGAGACGCGTCCGCTGTCGGCACGAAAGCGCTGGCGTGTGGTTGAGATTCTTCATAAAGCGGAGCTTTAAGAATGACGCGGCGAACCGGTGACGGCTAGACGCAGAGAAAATAAGATCGCTGCGTCGCGGCGTCTCACAGTCACCGCGTCGGGAAGTGAACGGAGTGAACGATTATGATTCAGATGCAGACCTCGTTAACGGTCGCAGACAATTCGGGAGCAAAGCGGGTCGAGATGATCATGCCTGTTGGCGGTTCGACAGCAAAGATCGCACGGCTTGGCGATACCATTAAGGTTACGGTCAAAGAGGCCTCGCCCGACGGTACCGCAAAAAAAGGCAAGGTTTACAACGCCGTTATCGTCAGAACCCGAAAGGAAGTTCGCCGTAAGGATGGAACGTACATTCGATTTGACGAGAATGCAGCGGTGCTAATCAAGGATGACGGTTCCCCGATGGGAACGCGAGTTTTCGGGCCCGTAGCCCGTGAGCTTCGCGAAAAGAATTTTATGAAGATCGTCAGCCTCGCCCCGGAGGTTATATAAAGAGATGAAACCGGTAAAAGTAGGAACAGTAAGAAGCAGGATCAAACGCGGCGATCAGGTCGTATTTATTGCGGGCAAAGAATTTAACCGCTATGACAGCGCCGGAAAACGGCAGCCGTTTCGCGGCCGCGTGAGTGCCGTCGACGCCCGTGCGGGCAAGGTTAAGGTTGAGGGGGCGATGATCGTCAAACGTCACCGTAAGCCGATGCCCCAGATGAACCGCGAGGGCGGTATCTTTGAGCAGGAAGCATGGGTCAACATCTCGAATGTAGCACTGATCGACCCTGAAACCGGTAAACCGACCAAGGCTAAGTATGAGGTTCGGGACGGTAAGAAGGTTCGGGTGGCAAAAAGCGGCAAGGTGTTACCGGAAACCGGCTGGATAAAGAAAGAAGCCAAGAAAAAGGTTGACGACGAGGACGCACCGGCGGAAGACAAAGCTAAATAGTTTTTAAGTCTGGAAACGGAGAGAATTTCACATTTGAAATTTTCAAATCCCGGAGCCCAGACACTTAAAAGGAAGGCAGGAAAAATGGCCAGGTTAAGAGAAAAATATAAAAGTGAGATCGCTTCGGCGTTAGCAAAAGAGTTTGAGATCAAGAACCCGATGGCGATACCGAAGATCGAAAAGATCGTCGTGAATATGGGGCTTGGCGAAGCTAGTGCGAATGCCAAGATCCTCGATGTAGCCACGGAAGAGCTAAAGGTTGTAACGGGACAGAAACCCGTTATTACCAAGGCGAAAAAGTCGATCGCGGCCTTTAAACTCCGTCAGGGAATGGCTATCGGCACGATGGTCACGCTTCGCGGTGAGAGGATGTATGAGTTTCTCGATCGTCTGATCTCGGTCGCTCTGCCGCGCGTTCGCGATTTTCGCGGAATATCGGG
>JBDSCV010000157.1:0-4082 GCA_039920905.1 Pyrinomonadaceae bacterium | reverse complement strand
CCCTATACGAGCCAATCAACTACTTGGCCCGTCCGTTGGACAACCCGAGGATAGACGATATGCTGAACGGCCTGCGAACAACGTTTGGCAATACCCCGATCAATAAGACAAATTCGGCACGGCTGGCAATTAAGATCCTTCGTGAGGGCGGCATTCTCGGAATTTTATCGGACGTAAACGCTCATCCGCGAGAAGGCGTTTTTGTCCCTTTTTTTGGCGTTGAGGCTTGTACCAACTCTGGCCCGGCGATTCTCGCGATACGGGCGAATTCATTTATTTATCCAACTTTTTGTGTCTGGGATAAGGCAATAAAACGCTACAAATTCGTCCATGGCTCTCTGCTCGAACCAGTCAGCACCGGTGACCGAAAACACGACATCATAAAAACGACGGCTCTTTACACCGCCGAGATGGAAAAGATCATCCGCAAATATCCCGATCAATGGATGTGGATCCATAGACGATGGAAAACGAGACCGCCGGGCGAACCTGACCTATATGGTAGAAATAACTAAAAGCGGTTTGGAACAAAAGGTCTGTGACGCCTGCGGCGAAAAATTCGGCTGTGGTGCAAAGCTCGACGGGTGTTGGTGCTCTGATGTTAAGCTTGCGACAGCAATCGCCGACGATCTACAAACAAAATATCAGGATTGTCTCTGTCCAAAATGTTTGAAGAATTCGGATTCGGCGCCGTCTCAAAAATTGTGAATCTTTAGCTCTTCCGCGCTTGCGACTGCACCGCCGTGATCGCAACTGCATCGACAATGTCTTCGGCCTTGCAGCCGCGAGAGAGATCGTTGCAGGGCCGGTCGAGGCCCTGGAGGATGGGGCCGATGGCGGTGCCGCCGGTTAGGCGCTCGATTAGTTTGTAGGCGATGTTGCCGGCGTTCAGGTCTGGGAATATGAGGACGTTTGCACGGCCAGCGACGGGCGAGCCGGGCGCCTTTGAATCGGCGACAGACTGGACGAGAGCGGCGTCGGCCTGGAGTTCGCCGTCGATCGCTAATTCGGGCACACGCGCTCGGACGGTCTTCGTTGCCTCGACGACCCTCTCGATAAGTTGGTGTTTGGCGCTTCCTTTTGTTGAAAACGACAACATCGCGACACGCGGTTCGACCTGCAAAAGAGCGCGGCACGAATCTGCCGAAGCGATGGCGATCTCGGCTAGTTCGCCTGAGTCGGGGTCGATGACGACGCCGCAGTCGGCGTAGATCATTGCACCATTCGAGCCAAATTTCTTATCCGGCACGACCATCAGGAAAAAACTCGAGACGGTTTTCATACCCGCCCGGACCCCGATACACCTCAATGCCGCCGTGACCGTGTGGGCCGTTGTATTCGTCGCACCGGCGACTGAGCCGTCGGCTTTGCCTTCGCGAACAATTAAATTGCCAAAATACAACGGGTCTTTGACGGTCTGTTCGGCTTCCTCAAGCGTCACGCCTTTTGCTCGACGCATCTGGTGATAAAGCGTCGCGAGCTTTCCGAAATCGTCCGATCGGCGATGGTCGATTATCTCTACGCCGTTGAGATTGGCACTGGCTCCCGACGCTAGGCCGCGAATCTTTTCTTCATCACCTAAGATCATGATCTTCGCAATTCGTTCGACGGCGCAGATCGCGGCAGCCTGAACAGTGCGAATGTCTTCGCCCTCCGGCAGAATAATATGTTGTAAGTCGGCGGCGGCGCGCTCGCGGATTTTCTGCAATATCATAGATTTGGTCGCCGACGCTGAAGGCGTCGAACAATGTTCCGAATGTGTTCGCCCCCTTCAGGGACTAAACAAAACTGCCTTTTACCTAGGTTCCGCTTTGCTCCGCCCTAGGCTTGAATGTTGGTCGCCTTTGGCGACATCGTTAAAACCAAATTTACCATACAACCAATCTACGCGAAACTTGCTCAAATATCGGCTATTCTTTAAACTTGAAGAAAGTTGGACAAGTACGACTATGAAAGAGAAGAAAATAAAAATAAAGCGACGCGAAAAGTCTGAGCTAAAGGGCCGTCTTCGAAGTTTTTTGATGTTCCTTCCAAATATGGTGATGCTCTTGGGCCGTCTGCTAAAAGACGCTCGTGTGCCGATGGCAGAAAAGGCTCTGTTTGCCGCGGCTATCGTCTATGTGATCTCGCCGCTCGATTTTATACCCGATGTTTTTCCGTTTATCGGTCAGGTTGACGACCTCTATGTTGTGGCTCTGGTGCTGTTGCGGCTCGTCAACCGCACGGACGAATCCGTCGTTCGCCAGCACTGGTCGGGCGGCGGCGATATTGTTTCGCTGGCCGATTCGATCGCAAATATTGCCCCTAAATTTCTGCCAAAACGCATCGCCCGTGTCCTGACATCCCGTGTCGAACTCGCGCCAGCGGGGCAGCTTTTGCGCGGCATCACAAATAAAGACGAGGCCCTTGTTCGCGAGATCGGGCAGGACGATCTTCCTGACGTCGATGCCCGCTCACAGATATCAAATTAGCCGGATCCCACTTTTTTTTGTTTCGGTTAGTAAATTATTGACGTTTCTTGTGGATTTCACGCGCCTTTGCAACTATATTTACGAAGCTCGTAAAAACTGTTCTTGAAAAATTTGTTGCCGCACGTTGGTTTTTCGTTATAATGTTGATGTTCACGCGAAAAGCCGAAATAGAATCCTATGTTTGAACGCTACACGGAGAGGTCCCGTCGGGTAATCTTTTTCGCCCGATACGAAGCTCTCCAATACGGTTCGCAAGTCATCGCTCCCGAGCATATCCTGCTCGGCCTTATGCGTGAGGACAAGACCTTGTCCGCCCGATTTTTTCCGTTCCGTCTCATACTCACGGTTGATTCGATCCGGCGTGATGTCGAGGAACGGATCGTGCTCCGCGACCGCATTCCGCAATCGTCCGAACTGCACCTTTCAGCCGCGACCAAGCAAATACTCTTTTACGCTAACGACGAAAGCCGACAGTTGAAGAATCGACATATCGGCCCCGAGCATCTGCTTCTGGGTATCGTCCGCGAAGAAAAGAGTGTGGCTGCTGAGATACTTTTTGGATATGGATTGCGGCTTAATGACGTTCGCGATGAGATGTCGCGGCAGAGCGGTATGCCAGGCATACTTGCTGCAAACAAGGAAAATTCAAAAACGCCGTGCCTCGCTGAGTTTACACGCGACCTCACCGTTGAGGCCGCCGAGGGCCGTCTCGATCCGCTTGTCGGCCGTGAATCTGAGATGGAACGCATTATCGAGATCCTTTGCCGCCGGACAAAAAATAATCCGGTCCTGATCGGTGAGTCGGGGGTCGGCAAAACAGCGATCGTCGAGGGATTGGCTCAACGCATCGTTGATAAAAACGTCCCAACCTTTCTCGAAAACAAACGCATCCTCTCTCTCGACCTCTCGCTCATTGTAGCTGGTACAAAATATCGCGGCCAGTTTGAGGAACGCCTCAAAAAGATAATGGCCGAGCTAAATGAGAGCGAAGAAAATATTGTCTTTATCGACGAACTTCACACGCTGGTCGGTGCCGGTTCCGCCGAAGGCACGCTTGACGCCGCCAACATCCTGAAACCCGCGCTTTCGCGCGGCGACATCCAATGCATCGGTGCGACAACTCCGGGCGAGTATCGCAAGACCATCGAAAAAGACCGGGCGCTCGAACGCCGCTTTCAGTCGGTCAAGATCGAGCCGCCGACCGAGGCCGAGGCGCTCGAGATCATCGAGGGAATTGTTGAGCGTTATGAGGCGTTTCATCAGCTTCGATATTCGAAAGAAGCTCTCGCCGCCGCCGTCACGCAATCACACCGCTATATCGCCGACCGCTTTTTACCCGACAAGGCGATCGACGTTCTTGATGAGGCAGGCGCCCGCGCGAAGCTGCGTTACCAACATGAAAATCGCGGCGAGCCGTCGTGGAAAGAGACCGTCGAAAACTGGAAACGCGCCGCCGCTAACGAAGATCAGTTGATCTCGTACGAGCTGCGTTCGCTCGAAGATTCGTTCTTTGCGGTCGAAGTCACAAAGGATGATGTTGACGAGGTTATCGCGCGCTGGACGGGCGTTCCGGTGATGTCGATCAAGCAGAAAGAAGCCGAAAAACTGTTG
>JBDSCV010000156.1:0-4219 GCA_039920905.1 Pyrinomonadaceae bacterium | reverse complement strand
GGAAGGTCAACACAAGTTTGGCTTTCGTTCCCATACAGGCAAAATAGCCGTGAAGCCCCTCAACCGCCTGGTGGACGTGAACGATCTCGACATTATGTGTTTTGATAATTTTTCTTAGATTTTTTATAAGTGACAGATCAAACGGCAAACGTCGTTGTAAACGTATGAGTTCAATCCCGGAATTTTCGAAGTCCTCTTCCAGATCACCGCCGCCAGTCGCAACGAAGATCAGATCCAGGTCGTTCGCATTCGCATTACGACAGACATCCAGCTCAAGCATTTCGGCCCCGCCTCGATTTAACGAGTCCAAAATGTGTAAAACTTTCATTTATTTTCCAGGTTTACTTTTGACGTTTAACAACTGACCGTATAATTTTGATTCTTATGACCTCGGAAGTTTTCGTTGTGCTGCCATCCTACAATCATGCCCCATATATCGAAAAATGTCTTAGCTCAATTATAGGGCAAACCATTCACCCGAAAAAGCTGCTTGTGATCGACGACGGCTCAACCGATGGATCGCCAGGGATCGTCGAAAAAATGTTGGCCGACTGTCCGTTCAACTCAGAATTGATCGTTCGGGAAAATCGAGGGTTGTGTGCCACATTAAATCAGGCGCTCTCTCTAAGCGAAGGGAAATTTTTTGCTTATCTCGGCTCAGATGATTTTTGGCTTCCTGGTTTTATCCAAGCTCGCGAAAAACTGCTTGAAAACAACGAGAATGCCGTTCTCGGATATGGCCACGCTTATTTTGTCGATGCCAACGGCGACATTTTTGACTCGACGACCGAATCGAACCAAGACGGGACGAATCACCCATACAGTATCGCCCGGCTACTGCTTTTGAATGGTATTGCGCCAATTAGCTCAACGGTATTCTACCGGCGTTCTTCCCTTGAAAATGTTTCCTGGAACGAAAAATCGCTGCTTGAAGACTACGAAATATATCTTAAACTCTTAACGCTCGGAGATTTTGCATTCGACCCCACGATCCTTTCCGCGTGGCGACTCCACGGAAAGAACGCAAGCAAAAACCTTATAATGATGCACGATGAAGTATTAAAAGCTCATGATCGGGGAAGTAAGGTTTTTGATCTCGGAGAAGCTGAATTGCGCAAAGTCCAAACAAAAATTAGATTTCGTCAGGCACAAGAGATGCTGCAGCAAGGCGAAAAAAAAGCCGCAATTCGGCTGTTGAGAACAAATTGGCGAGGTGCGGACTCGTTACTGCAGGCCGGAAAATCACTAATACATCTAGCGTCTCCAAAGGTTCTGCAAGCCTGGTACAAGAAGAAAAAACGCGCGAATCAGATCAAGAACTACCGCGGGACCGTGATTTGAAATACCTTCTGCGGCCTGAATTTGCCTATCCGAGAGCCACCCGCTACAGGTTTTTTCCTATCGCAAAGACCTTGATCAACGCCAGTCCCGCGACAAAACCGCCGATATGTGCCGCATATGCGACACCGCCTTGGCCGGCGGGCGAAAGGTATCCGAGCACAAGCTGATATACGATCCAGATACCGATCGCGACGAAAGCCGGTACGGTTGTCATAAAATTGAAAATGAGCGCCTTGACCGAACGTTTAGGAAAAAGCAAAACGTAGCCGCCCAATACGCCGGAAATGGCACCCGATGCCCCGAGCATGGGTATTATCGAGTCCGGCCCCATTGCGATCTGGGCCGCGGCGGCGGCAAATCCGCACAACAGATAAAATGCCCCGTAGCGTATGTGTCCGATCAGATTTTCGAGATTATCGCCGAAAATAAAGAGAAACAGCATATTGCCAAAAATATGCGCGATCCCGCCATGCATAAACATCGAGCTAAGAAAATTAAAATACACGGGCAGCGGAGTGGCGTAATGCTGTATCTCGCCGGTACTGCCGAGCGAATCACGGATGATCTGAATGCCGGTAAGATCGACACCCGTCGTTATTTCTTTCGGAACCAGCGAAAACGCATATGTAAAAGCCTCGTTGTTGCCGATCTGCTGGAGCAGCAGAAAGACCAGTATGTTTATGCCAATGAACGCATAATTTACAATGGGCTGAATGGTTCGATCCGAATTATCGTCGCCGATAGGAAACATATTATTTTAGGAAAGCACTTCGTCAACCGATAGCTTTAGGTTCGGCAGCACGCTCGATTTGACAGACTCGCCGGGACCAAATACACGTGCAATTTGATAAATGCCGACACTCGGCTGTTGGTGAATTTCTATTACGTTGTCACGCAAATTGACGATCCAAACCTCTTCAATTCCGGCTTCGGCATACATAGGAAGCTTCTGATCGCGATCATATCTCAGGCTCTTATCGGCAACTTCGACAACCAGAATAGTTTCCTCAGGCCGCGGGTGGCGTTTGCCATCGTATTTTGTCAGATCGGCGATGACAATGCCTGGTTCCGGTTCATCAAATTCGCCCATGCGAAGAGGATTCTGGGAACTAACGAGATATGTGTCTGGAAGTTGTTTAATAAAAACAACAGTCAAACGGTTAACAGCCGTCGCGTGCCTATCGCCAGTAGTCATCTTCTGCACCATCTCGCCGCCAATAATTTCGGCCTTTTCATAGTTGTCTCTCATTCCCATTTCGAGCATTTTGTAATAATGATCGACGGTAAAACGCAACCGTCGTGGCTGTGGGTCGGAAGTTGCGGTAATGAGATCGCCTAGCATCAGAATGTCCCTATCATAACGCGAAAATTAACTGACGCCAACATTTCTGCTCGTTTTGAGCAGTTCGTAACCCTCGCTTTTTGCGACAAATGTGGCAGCCGTAATATCACCGACGACATTGAGCGTCGTGCGGCACATATCCAGCAGACGGTCAACGCCGAGGATGATCGCGATCAATGCCGGATCGATGCCGATCATCGCCAGAATTCCTATGATGAACGGTATTGATCCGCTCGGAACTCCTGCCGTGCCGATTCCGCCCAAAATAGCCATATAGACAACCATCAACTGAATGCCGAGCGTCAGATCGACACCCGCAAGTTGTGCCAAAAATAGAACGGTGACACCCTCGTAAAGAGCTGTTCCGTTTTGGTTGGCGGTAGCCCCGACAGTCAAGACAAAGCTGTTGATCTCTTTCGGAACGCCCAGATTTTCCTCAGATATGCGTAGAGCGGTCGGAAGTGTGGCATTTGACGACGATGTCGAAAAAGCGGTGATTATTACGGTCCAAACACGTCGGAAAAAATCGATCGGGCTCATTTTGGATAAAAGCCAGACCGACAGAGAGTAGACACCAAAGAAATGCAGCCCCAGCCCGATCAGAACAGTCGCGACAAACCAACCGAGCGATTTGAGCAGATCGATGCCGAAAACAGCGATGTTGCTAAATATCAGACACGCCACCGCGTATGGCGCGAATTTCATTATAATGTCGATGATCTTCGACGTGATCGCAAAGAGCGAGTCCATCACGCTGACAAACGGAGCCGAAACGGGTGCCGGCAGCAGCGTGATCGCGATGCCGACGATCAGAGCAAAGAACATTATATGGAGCATGTTCGGATTTTCGCCCGCTATAGAGCTGAAAACATTTTTGGGGACGACTGTTTTTACGGCCTGCATCAGCGGCGAATCAGACTTAGCAGACTCGGCGGCCTTCTTTTGCGCCTCGGTCGCGGTCGCGGCACCGCTGCTGAATTTTTCTTTCAACTGCGTCGCGATCTCAGGGCTGATACGCTCACCGGGCCTGATCGTATTTGCGAGGCCGAGGCCGATGACCACCGAGATCGCCGAGATTATTAGACAGTAGGCAAAAGATTTGAGTCCGATGCGGCCTAATTTGCGTATATCGCCGATACCCGCGACGCCAACCACGAGTGACGAAAACACCAGAGGAACGACTATCATCAGCAGCAAATTCAGAAATAACGTGCCGACGGGCTGTGTGATGTTCGAAATGGTCCACGCAACGCCCGCATCGCTGCCGCCCCAGACCTGATTGGCAATCAGCCCGCCGATAACGCCGACGAGCAGCCCGATCAGTATCTTGGTATGCAGAGCCATACCTTTTGGCTTATCCGGCGTTTTATCGTCCAGATCGGTCGCCAATTCGCGGTCGTATTTGTCGGATCGGATTGGTTCCTTGTCCTGTTCGCTCATTCTGGTCGGCTCCTGTTCGGTTAATTGATATTTAAGAAATTTGAGTGAGTTTATCAGAAATGTCGTGTTTTTGTTAAATTTGCTACGATTGAATTC
>JBDSCV010000155.1:0-5964 GCA_039920905.1 Pyrinomonadaceae bacterium | reverse complement strand
GGTGTTTTCACATCCTCGATCGTGCCCTATAGATCAAAGGAAAGAAAGCAGTTAGAGGTTATAAACCGGGCGTTGTTGATGGCGTTTGAGTATGATCGCGGAGTCGCACACGCCGAGTTTTTGCAGTGCGCTGTGACCGGAGAATTTTATTTGCTCGAGGTCGCCTGTCGCGTGGGAGGAGCCTACATCGCTAACGTTCTCGAGCACGCCTGTAATTTCAACCTCTGGCGCGAATGGGCGCGCCTTGAGATCGCGACTGACGAGAATCCATACAGACTGCCGAAACTCCGAAAGGATTTCGCCGGCATCACGCTTGCTCTTGCTAATGTGGATGAGCCTGACACCTCGCATTACTCTGACGAAGAGATCGTGTATAAGGTCGACAAGGCTAAACACGTCGGCATGATATTTCACTCGACAAAGCAGGAACGGATCGACGAACTCTTGGCTGATTATACGGAACGAATCACAACCGATTTTCTCGTTGTTGCTCCTGTGAAAGAGCGCCATGATGATTGAGTTGGACTTTTTCAGTTTGCTAAACCCAGAATATCCTAAACCTTTTTATGACCTCACCCGACGACAGCTACACTGGCCCGCCGAGCATTCTCGAACATCATCTCAATAAGCGTTTCCCTGAGTTGTTGAAGTTTGAATCGACGGCGGAAATGGAGGCGTCGGAGCTATGGCGGGAGATAAAGCCGGAGGTTGAGCGGGTTATGAATGCGGTGGTGGTCGAAGACTTGTCAGAACCGGGAGCGGGAGCGACTGGGTCGCCGCACGGCAGTCACAAGAACCCAGTCACTACCGTTCCCGGTTCTGACCCGATCAGGGCACTCGCCTGGAATCTCGAACGCGGTATTCGTTTTGGCGGGATTGTTGCAACTCTCAAAAACCATAGTGAGCTGAAAGATAAAGATATTCTTCTGCTGACCGAACTCGATTACGGCATGGCCCGCAGCGGAAATCGTTTTGTTGCACAGGAGATCGCCCGCGAGTTAAAGCTAAATTACGTGTTCGCTCCCGTTTACATTCCTCTGCAAAAGGGAAGTGGGGTAGAATCGGAAATGACCGGCGAGAACACCGTTTCGATACATGGTCTCGCGATGTTTTCCCGCTTTCCGATGACAACTGTCCACGCGGTACCGCTGCCAAACGGCAAAGACAAGATGTGGGGCAAGGAAAAGCGGCTCGGCTATTTGCGGGCGTTGGTCGCCGACATCAAGCATTCGGCGGGGACATTTCGAGCGGTGACGATTCATCTTGACGCCCATTGCTCGCGCTCCCACAGGCACAAACAGATCAAATTAATTCTCGATCATCTCGATAGACTTCCTCCGCTGCCAACCTTGATCGGCGGTGATTGGAACACGACAACTTACAACGCCCAAAACGCGACACGGGCGATACTCGGCTATTGGCGGCGAGTGATGATGGGCGTCAAAAACGTCGTCACAAATCATCTGCCGCATCCGGACCGATATTTTGAGCGACGATTGTTTGGCGAACTTGAATCTCGAGGCTTTGATTACAAAACTTTCAACGAGATCGGCGTCGGAACACTCCATTACGATGTCGAGAGCATAGAAAAGAATACAAATCTCCGCGACTGGGTTCCGGAATGGTGTATGCCGTTTATCTTCTGGGCCGCCCGCCGTGTCGGCGGAAAAGTATCGGCAAGGCTCGACTGGTTCGCCGGAAAGGGAATCGAGATAGCCGCTGGTACAAAGCCGCAGACGATCGGCAATTTGATCGACGCGGAAGGCTTCCCGCTCTCAGACCACGACGCCATCGCAGTTGCTTTTCAGATCAAAAGTTAGCCGCAAAATGCACAAAAGAAGGTCTCGGTTTTCTGATTTTGCGTTTTTTGCGCCTTTTTGCGGCCATCGCTCTTTTGTGGTCTAATTTATTTTTGGAGAATATTAATGGAAGTTTCATTTTGCCAGACACTCAGCGTTAACGCTGACACATTCGATTACGAAGCCGTCTCCTCGGAGAACGGAAACGCAACGATCATAAAGTTTCCCGTCGATAAAAAACTCTACAGCCCGGGCGACGTAGTCGTGGTGCTCGGCGGTGAAGACGAGATCGTTTTTCATGGAATAATAGGCAAGATCGAGGACGAATACGCATTTGCCTCCGACCCGAAAGGCTCGCTGCTGCCCGCAGGCATTCAGTAAAACTACGAATTACGAATTGAATGCATCATCCGTCGGCGGGTGAGTTTGCGATATTTTGCGGGTATGCATTGTGCACTGTGCGAAGCGGCATCGCCGTATGCAACCATTTTCAGTATTGAGACGGCTATGTGGCCGAACTAATTCTATCCAACAGCAAACTTTCGTCAAGCAACAGAAGCAATGTTGTTAGCTGTTTACAAACGAAGTATGGACTGTAAACATCAATGAAAAAACTAATCTTGACCGCACCCTTACTTTTCATCGTTTTGGCAACGGCCTTACATGCTAATGCTCAAGTCGGAGGCGACGGTAGCTCCTACGTGGGCCGTCCGCGATATGACGCGGCCAGATATACCGGTGAGAATGCCGGGGTAAAGATCAATAAGGCGATGGCGGCGGCAGTTTTGACGGGCGGGGTCGTTTACGTTCCGGCTTCGATTGGCAACATTGCTACACGCGTGATCGTGGAATCAGGGACACGGCTTGAATTTGGCACAGGCACATTTACTTTTAGCGTCCCGTCGTACACCGGAGCCACTCCTACTGTGGCATCGTACGGCTGGCAGATCGAAATGAAGAATAACTCGCAAGTGGTCGGACAGGGAATGCGTGAGACGATCTTACGCGAATCGACGGCGGGTTTGACGGGAGGTCTCCGGCAATATTCTGTTATCGGGGCATATAATCACAAGCCGGGCGGCGGCGATGAGAACTTTACCGGCGTTTCGACCGGCTTTTACATCGCGGATCTACAAATTACCGAGGCCATTGGCTCGACGTGGTTCAATTCGGCACAAAGCACACTCTCACTGGGAAATCTCCACGATTCGGTTATCGAGCGTGTTCGGCTGTATAAAACGCACACGCTCGGCATTACGCTAGGAGGTATCGGATCGTCGCTTGACCGAAGTAAAGAGTCAAACAACGTTATTGTGCAAAATTGCGAATTTGACAGTGTTGCCTCGCAAAATCTTAACGTGGTAAACGGCGATAACATCCAGTTTATTAACAATCGTTTCGTGCGCGGCGGCTATCCGTCGGGATCAGCATCGAACTGGACATTTATCGACCTTGAGACAAATACCCCGGAGGATCAGCTTAACAATATTATCGTTGCAGGGAACATTTTCGACAATCGTTTCCCTCTGAGATACGACACGTCCACAACGGTTTCATCTGTCAACACGGCCACGGATATTTTTGCGGCAGCGGGAGTGAGCATTATCAACGGCACCTCTGTACGGCTCACATCGACGGGGACATTACCCGCTCCGCTCGTGTCCGGGACGACATACTACGCTGTTTCGACAGATTACGGGGCGACAACAAAGGTAGCAGCTTCATTTGCGAACGCCGTGGCGCGAATTCCCGTAACGATAGACCTCACAACAACCGGCACGGGAACGGTCACGCTTACTGCGAACGGTGCAAATATCGTTGGACACGCTATCTCGGTATCAAACGCGAGTGATGCGGTTCAGGGCAATATCGTCATCGCCAACAACGCGATCTACGGTGGAAACTCAGACAGCACTTACGACGGAGCCATTACTAACAATATGCCATCGGGTATATTCCTGTCGGACGTTCACGATATTGTAATAACGGGGAATATCATTCAACGAACCGGACAGTCGGCCATCCAGTCCTATGAGAGCTCTCGTCTCTCGATCACTAACAACATCTTTCGTCATGTCGCTGGCGGAGGAAACGTGGCGATCATTTTTAACAACACGTTCTACTCATTAGTTTCGGGAAATACACAGACGGACGGCAATCAGGGCGGGACGGTGCAAACCGGCGGCATCGGCGCCGTTGAAACGGGAGCATCCAACTACAACCGCTTTATCAACAATATCGGGATGCCCTTGCTTGTAAAGACAGGCGCTCAAACGGTTGATGTGGGAAATACTCCTTGGCGGTAGAACACGAGTGGGAATTTGGCTGGTTTTTCTTCCATCTTGTGGGCAAAACCCGCCACTTTTGCCCACTTGGAGATTTGACGAAAAACAACAAAAGCCTAGATAATATCGGTATCGGGGATGTAGCTCAGTTTGGCAGAGCGCTGCGTTCGCAATGCAGAGGTCAGGAGTTCGAGCCTCCTCATCTCCACCAAAAATTAAGATATATTGTATTTAGAACCTGAAGACCAAAGAAAACTAACCGAGGGTTGTGGCTAAAAGCAGAAGCCAGTTCTTTGAAAATACGCGACGATATTACGACGCTTCATCAAACTCTCGCAGCAAATTCTGTGCCTGATGGCCAACTAAGTCCGAATGCTGCTCCTTGACGAGCTGTCTATGATGCCGAAAATCAATGTGCTGGGAAGGGCAATAACTATCGTCCTAAGATAACGGATTCTGGTGGTATCGGTTCATTAACTCCCTTCCCGCAGTTGAATTTGAGGGGATAACGTGACCGTCGCCGCAGACACGGCATTGAGATTTCTTAGTTGACAGTCGCCAGACGCAATAGATTACAAAAGCGACAAAGATAACAGATGCGATCACCCAATTAAAGGCACAGACGACAGCGCTCAGCACGAGTAAGATCGCCTCAACTCCAACTGAACTGCGTTTTGCGAAATCGGACGGCCTATTACGCCGCAGTCGCGACAAATTCATTGGACTGTTTGAGCGAGGTAGCCAGAACGTGTTCGTGTGAGGTTGGCAGAACGTGTTAAAGCCGGATTGTTCGTGAGTGGATCGATTCCGCATTGTTTGCATTTGTTCTGATCTGTCAACAGACCCGTAAAGCCGCAAGATGGGCATGTTTGAGATGACATATTATTGCTAGAAGTTTTAAGGAGTGGGTTTGGTGAGAACTTCCCTATTTGAAAAATAGCACAGGAATGGTGGGTTTGTAAAATAACTTTTAACGAGCAATGAATCGGGTAGACATACAATTCACGGATTATCGAGGTAATTCCTTTGTGATCCGTCCAACCGGATAAACACCCACCTTCTGATTTAGAAAATAAGGTGAGCGTTCGTAAAAGAACCTTAGCCTCGCCTGCGGGCTGCGGGCGAATGCTGGGTCAAGAAGCCGTCGATCAAATTCTTCCTGTAGTTGCGGGTCGTCGGCGAGCATCTTGGCTGCGAGTTTTTCGATGACGTAGCTTTCGCCGTACTCTTTTTGCTCAAAGACCGAGTTGAAAAATCCCCAATAGACGAACGAATCCGGCCCGGCGGGTTCGAGCAGGTGAATGGCGACGTTTGCCGTGTCCTGGCCGAGCGAAACTACGACGGATCCGGCGGCATACGTTCGTTTTTCCTTAATAAGCACAGGCTTGTACGCAACGGTGATGCGATTTTCGAACGACGCGGTCGCCCATTTCGGTTCGGTGATTTTATAGCTTTCGACATCGACCTTAAGTGGCTTTTTCAAAACGGTGAATTTGATCCAGTGCAGCTTTAGCACGTCGCTCACGTCTTTGTATTGCGGCGGGACGATGTAGGCGAGGGGCGGTGCGACACTGGTTGTCACCTTACCCTCGTCAAATTTCTTGATCGTGTAGTCCTTTGGCTCGCGGCCGTAAACGAGGCGTTTGCCGCCGGAGATGGGCGAATCATCTATCTTGTAATCCAGCCCCTTAAAGGGAACCTCGGTTGCTCTATCGGTGACGGAAAGCGTGAGCGGGAACTTGGCGTTCGCGTCCGGCGTTTTTCATATTAGAAGTCATCGACAGAATCCGCTATTTCGCATTCATCCAGTTGTTGCCGGGGCCGATCTCGACGGTTACGGGGACGTCGAGGGTGACGGCGGATTCTATTTGCGTTCGTAG
>JBDSCV010000154.1:0-10206 GCA_039920905.1 Pyrinomonadaceae bacterium | reverse complement strand
CTGGTTACGGAGAAATTTTTCAAGGCGCACTCGTCAATTGAAAACGCGGCTAAGATCTTTAGGCAGTTAAAGGACAAGACGCGTGAGGGCTATGCTCTCGATACCAAGGCCTCGATCTATTTTGCTGAGTCTAAATATGGTGATGCTTTGCAAACGGTCGAAAAAGCGCTCACGATCCTTAGGAATAGCGAAAATTCCGCCTACCTCGTCGATACGCTGCTGACAAAAGCAAAGATACTGCTTTTCCTAGACAATTTTTCTGACGCCGTGGAGTGTCTCATCGAAGCCGTAAATATTACGAGGGTACAAACAGGTGCTGCGACGTTAAATAGGCTGATCAGCGAATTTGAAGCGGCCTTGAATGCGAAAAACGGGCCGCGAAAGAAACCCCTGGATGACGGGGATTTTGAACTGATTCTGCCGCAGTCGATCGGTCATTACAGCGATTATCGAGGGGTTTGGATCAATAACACCCGTCTCGAAGACGTCGGCCTATTAAAGGTTCCCTTGCGATTGTCGTCAAAACCAAGATAAATCGAGGTGATCTGATAGCTCTCGTTGAACTCGAAAGTTATGAGGTGAGCTGCGGATTTTACGATTCGGAATTTGGCATCGTCTGTATTGAGGGTACGTCCGGAGAACCCAAGATATTTGACGAAGCCGAGGTTCGCGTTTTAGGTAAGATCGTCGGAGTTTGTAAATCCGGCAAGGACGAGGAAGGCAAGATGGCCGTCGAAGGGCTAAACCTTAAAGTCTACCGAAAATCCGAAATATCCATCCCGTATTTATCCTTCACGTATTCCTCAGCCGCCAGATTGACGTTTCGCAGATTTTCGAGCCGCCGCCCGGATTTCTTGATCTGCACCACGGTGCGGGCCGCCATCTGTTTTATCATATCCCTACCCTCGGCCATCTCAGCCTGCATCTTTGCGCGTAAAGTATAAAGCTCTGACGCTTCTGCATTGCGCATTTCTGTTTGAAGCTCTTTTAGCCGCACCTTTACCTGCGAGACCTGGCGGATGGAGCGCACTAATTCGTCGCCGGTCGAGTCGCCTTTCACGAGGTCCGGACTGCTTCTAAAATCCTCGACGAGCTTGTTCAGCGTCGTTTGATCGCCCGCCGAATACGCCGCGTTAAGCTGGGTCATCAGGCCGTGACGTTTTTCTTTTTCGACTGGGTCGAGGGCAAGGTCTGGGTGAATCGTACGCGCCAGGTTGTGGTACGCCTTTTTTGCTTCTGTAGTTGGAAGCCATTTTGACGAGGCTATTTTCGTTGCCTCCTCCGCCCGTGCAGCAGATTCCTCAGCACGGCGGCGAAGCTCCTCAGCCTTCTTCTTTATCTCTTCATCGTCCGGGACAAGCTTAAACTCCTCTTCGGCGATCTGGGCCTCGATCTCGTCCAGATCGGCGTAGAGCCGGCCGACCTGCATCGTGTATTGAGCCTCAAATTGATCCAGCTCAGTACGGAGATCGGTCATTTCCTCTTCGCGGTCGGCAAGCCGGTCCTTTAGCCGTTCGAGCAACGCGCGTTTTTTGTTGAGTTCGATCTCTTCGGGGGCTAACGGATGCATGGATCAAGAGTATAAACTCATCGGCCGACGGAGCAGAGCGATCGGATCATCAATATTTAAAGCTTCGCGTACATAAAAGGGTTCGCCAGCGGCGACGCCGATGAGCGAGCCAAAATAGCGGGAGCGGTTGGCAAGCTCGTCGAGAAAACCTTTTGACGTGAGGCGCGTTTCGGGTTCGCCCGATGCCGGATCATAAAACTGGGATTTGTGGGCCCTGATCGCCTCCATCTTTCGTTCTAGAAACTCAGAAATATCGACGATAAATGACGGCTCGACCCGGCGCGAAAATGTGTTGTGAGCGACATTTGGAACGGCGATCTTTTCGCCGCCCGTTTCCTCATCGTAGCGTTTCATACTGGCGAGCCGAGCGGATTCTCGAACGAGTTGGGCAATATGATCGTGGTCGGGGTGCGGATCGCCGATCTGATGGGTGAGGACAACTTTGGGCTTTAACCGTCTCAGCGCCCGAACCAGCTTTGTACGTTCGTCGTCAGTCACAAATACATGGCCGTCGGGCAACCCAAGATTTTCCCGGACATCAAGTTGTAATATTTTTGAGGCCTTGTCGGCTTCGGCGGCACGTATATTCGGCGTACCGCGCGTTCCCATCTCGCCAGCGGTCACGTCTAAAGCACCGGTGCGGTAGCCCAGATGCTTCATTTTTAGCAGCGTCCCGCCGACGCACAGTTCGACGTCATCGGGATGGGCAAAAACGGCAAGAATATCTACTTGGCTCATATAGTAAATTTACCACACAGGCAGTTAACGGGGATAAAGGTGATGAAAGGGAAAGAAAAAGTAAAAGAAATATCCCTATTATCCTTTCCATCCCTGTTAATATTGTCGCATGAAATCAGTTGTCCTTGGATCAGGTTCGACGGTTCCGCATCCGACACGGAGCAGTTCGGGTTATTGGGTCGAAACATCCGGCGGGTCGGTACTGCTTGATTGCTCGGCTCCGGTTCCGCTTAGGATGGCACAGGAACGCCTCGATTGGCCGAATCTCGACGCCATCTGGATCTCGCATTTTCACATGGATCATTGCGGCGGCCTCGGGCCGTTTTTCGCCGCTACAAAACACAGGCCCGCGATGCGCGGCCGCACAAAACCGCTCCGAATCTTCGGTGCAGAAGGGATAAAACAACTCGTTGATAATTTCAGCAGCGTACATAACTACCGCCTGCTCGAACAGCCGTTTCCCGTTGAGGTCATCGAGATCGAGGCGTTAGAAAAGTTTGAGATCGTGCCCGGGGTGGAGGCGGTCACGATGTCTACCCCTCATACCAACGAGAGCCACGCAATTCATCTGCGTGATACGGATGGCAAAACCCTCGTTTATTCGGCGGACACGGGCTTTGATGAGGTCATTGGAGCATTTGCGAACGCCGTTGATCTATTCATTTTGGAATGCACTTTTGTAAAAGATAAGCCGATCAAAAAACACCTCGAACTCGCCGAGGCCATCTTCATTATCCGCAAAGCCAACCCAAAACGCGCAATGCTGACACATTTTTATCCCGAATGGGATGATGTTGATTTTGAGAAGGAAGTGGCGAAATTTGATCCGCTATGCGAGGTGGTTGAGGCCAAAGACGGGTTAAGATTAGAAATATGATTAGGGTCGCTGGGTCGCTACATCGCTGCGTCTCGCCTTCCCGGCGTCACTTCGCATTCTGCTTAGCCATCGCCATCAGGTCGGCGGGCATCCATTCCTTTATGACCTTTTCTTCCTCAGCGGCTATGCCTTTCGTGCGGTTACGCCATTCTTTTGCGGGGTCGTCCTCGCGGCCGGACTCTTTCGGGTAGTTTTCGACCTGTTCGAGACTGATGATAATGCCGTGGGCTATGTCGTTCCAGTCTTCGTTCTGGATCCCGCGAAGAACAACGGGCAGCCCGGCGGTCCAGTCTTCCTCGGGCGTGATGTTGTCGTACTCGGGAATCGTCAAAAAAGCAGTCGCCGGAAACGGTTTACCGCTAAACTCGCTGACGATCTGCTTTGTCACATCCTTATATGAGGCGGTCGGATTTGCCTGTCGCATTTCCAATGCTCTTCGAAAAATGTCTGATACTGTTGTTTGATCGCTCATGGTCATTAATGACAGATTATCACAGATAGAGACGGATTTTAATCCACGCGGGAAGTAGCCGATCACTGCCAACTTTTTCCTTGATAATGCGCATCTGAAAAGATAGTCTTTATACCAGAGGTCTTAATGAAAAAAACGTTTTTTGCACTTGGAATTCTCTTGCTAACCGTCGGTTTTGCATTCGGGCAGAGCGAACAGTCGCCCATCGTTGAGAAAGAGATCAACTATAAGAACTGGACTTATAAGAATGTCCAGACCGGCGAGGAAGTCAATTTGCGCGATTTTACAAAGGGCAAAAAGCTCGTGATGGTCGTCTATTTTGCTTCTTGGTGTCCGAATTGGCGGCACGATGCACCAATGCTGCAAAGGTTTTATGACAAATATAAGGAGTACGGGTTCGGCATTATCGGGGTCGGCGAATACGATCCGATCGCCTCGATGAAAACAAATCTTGACGCGTTAAAGATCAAGTTTCCGGCGGTTTATGAGTCGGAAAATCGGACAGAAAGGGAAAAGACTCGCCACTACGATTATCGCAAATCAACCGGCGACGCACGGGGCTGGGGTTCGCCGTGGTACATCTTCCTGATGCCGTCGATGATGGAGAAAAAGGGCGATGTACTCAGCAAAAAGACGTTCATCACTAACGGTGAACTGATTGAAGCCGAGGGCGAGACGTTTATCCGTAAACACCTTGGGCTTTCGGCAGTTGAAGGTAAAACGGCCGCAAAAATCGATAAGATCGAGATGTGTGTTCCCGACACAAAAACGGCTGATCTAAAAAAACCGTGACGGAGAACGAAGTAGGAAGCCAGTAGCCAGAAAATGGCGCACTCTCAATTCTGATTTCTGTCCTTTGACTCTGGATTCTAACTTCTCACTTCTCACTTCTAACTTACAACGGCATCGCGCCTAGCGTGTCTGTCAGTTTCTTTGCGACTTCTCTGAGCGGATCTTTCGCCGCTACAAATTTCCCCGCTATGGCCGAGTCTTCGGCTTGCGCAGCCAGATCCGTAATGCCTTGAATATTTACCAGATATTTTTGGAGGGCTGGCTTTGTGCGAAATTCAGATTCGAGGTTTGTCAGTGCCACTTTAATATTCCGGATCGCGACGACAATTTCGTTCTTTTTGCCTTCGATCTTGGCTGCAGTTTTCGCACTGAGATTTCCGGCTTTCGCGTCGGCGTCGGCCACTTCCAGCCCCTGGGCGATCGTGCCAAGTTTATTAACAAAATCGTTCACATTTGAAAGCTGATTGTCCACCTTTTCGCGTCCTGCGCGGACATCGAGCGGGGGCAAGATCTTTACGGTCGCTTTTTTGGGCACGGGCTTTCTGACCGCTTTCCTTTGTGCACTGGCCCCGCCGGCAAATATTGCCAGGCCTAAAATTACAACCGTCGCCGTTCGAAAATGCTTCATGAATTACCTTCCTGTTAAAATGTCGCCAAAAAACTTATTATAGCAAGAATGCATCAGCGGTGTTTAGAAGTCCGCAGGCTCGGTCGCGTTGGCTATGCAAACGCACTCGATCTGCAAAGAGAGCTTGAGAGCGCGGTTATCGCGCGGCGCGAAACTGACTATCTTTTGCTGCTCGAACATCCGCACACCTTCACGCTTGGCCGACGTTCAAAAAATGAAGGTGTCCTAGCGACGGCGGAAAACCTGCGAAATCTTGGCGCTGCTGTTTTTGAGAGCAATCGAGGCGGCAAAGTGACCTATCACGGCTTGGGCCAGATAGTCGGTTATCCGGTCATCAGTTTATCACCCGACCGCGCAGACGTTCACAAATACGTCCGCGATCTCGAAGCAGTGCTGATGCGCACATTGTCTGATTTTGACATCAACGCGTTCAGGATCGAAGGTCTGACCGGTGTTCATACCATTGAGGGCAAGGTCGCGGCGATCGGCGTTCATATTAAACGCTGGGTCACGACCCACGGTTTTGCCCTGAACGTGAATACCGATCTGAGCTATTACGACTGGATAATCGCGTGCGAAGGCGAGCCGGTGAGCTCGATGGAGCGCCTTCTCGGACGGGAAGTAGATATGGCCGAGGTCGAGGATCGGCTTGAAGAGAATTTTAGGGACGTTTTCGGATATGAGACGCGGGGTCGCGGTGACACGGTGCACAGGGACGCAGAGACTTCGTCGCAACGTAGTCCCAGCGTCGTTGCGTCCCGCCCTCTCAGCGTCTAAAACAAAAATATGAGAAGAGACACTACATCGTGGTTTAGCCACAACTTAGGAATGGATATGCCGCTGGTGGCTTATGGACACGCGGGTTATCCGCTGCTGATGTTTCCGACGGCGGCGGCCGATTATTTGGAATATGAGCGGTTCTATCTGATAGATGCGATCAAGGATTTTATCGAGGCCGGGCTGATCCGTGCCTACTCGATCAACTCGGTCAATAAATACAGCCTTTTAAATCGCGAATCTCATCCCGGCTGGAAGGTCGAGATGCTGACCCGATATGACAACTATATTATGGACGAGGTTTTGCCGCTTATCCGCGATGAGTGCGGTGACGATGCCAAGCCGTTGACCACGGGAGCGAGCCTCGGAGCATTGCTCGCGGCGAATATGTATTTCAAACACTCCGATAATTTTCGCGGCACCATCGCGATGAGCGGCAGCTATGATATTTATAATTACCTCGATAAGGGCTATTACGACGACAATGTTTATTTTAATAACCCGGAGATGTATCTGAGGAATCTAAACGACGATTATCATTTGCCGCGTCTGCAAAAAGCGGATTCTATAGTCGTTGTCACCGGACAAGGTTCATTCGAAGCACCCGACCGCAGCCGCGAATTCTCAGGTCTGCTCCACTCAAAGGGCATCCCGCACCGCCTCGATGTTTGGGGCCATGACGTAAACCATGATTGGGTCTGGTGGCGGAAAATGCTTCCTTATTATCTCGGTGAGTTTTTGCGATAAGGTTTTAGAAGAGGAGAAAAAGGAGATGAGGAGAAACGAAGACCGTTGATTCGCTCAATGTTCTCCCTTTCTCCTCTTCTCCTTACCCGTCCCCTTTCTTCCCTTTCCGCTTGCTTCCATCCGGTTTATCGACCGGAATTTCCGGGCGAGGTGTGGGTGGAATAACTATTGGTTTGACCACCGGAGGTTTATCGATTGTTGTGTCCGGCGGCTTTACGGTCGTGTCCGGTTTCCCGGTATCGGTCGTTTCGCCGGTTACCGGAGCGTTTGGATCGATCTTTGTTCCCGGCGTAAACACAATACCTGTTTTCCGGCCATTCGCATCGGCTTCCTGTAGGTTTTCGAGCTCCTCGCGTTTTCGCAATTCCGCCTCACGTTTAATATCCGCCGGCATAGCTGGCGGGCTCGGGAACGTCTCACGCGGTTTGTCCTTCATAAACGGGATCATAAAGGCATTGAAATAAGGCACGGCCCCGTGTCCGCCGGTCATATTGTTGCCGAGATTTTCCTTTCGCAGCGGGTTGCCCATCCAGACGCCGGTCACATAAGTCGGCGTATAACCGAGGAACCAAACGTCGGTATGGTCGTTGACCGTTCCGGTTTTCCCGGCCAAAGGATGACCGCCAGCACTTGCCGCCGCCGCCGTGCCGCCGCCTGCGGTCACGCCGCGCATCATTTGCACCATCGTCAGGGCAACGTATTCGCTGGTTACTTTTGAACTGGTTCCTTCGTATTCCTCGAGCAGACTGCCGTCGCGGTTATAGACCTTGCGGATCAGGTGCGGTGCCATTCGAATTCCCTTATTCGGAAACGACGAATAGGCGGCGGTCATTTCGAGTAAAGACGCTTCGCTCGCTCCGAGGGCGGACGGCAAACTGGGGGCCATCGGATTAGAGATGCCAAACCGCCTGACCATCTGGGCACCGGCCTGAATGCCGACCTGTTCGAGCAGATGGACAGCCGCGATGTTGAAGGATTTAGCCAGCGCGGTCTTCATCGGCATATTTGCTTCGCTCAGGCTGCCGTCATAATTGTGCGGCGTCCAGCCGCCGCGTTTGATCGGGGCGCCGCTGACTATCGAATTGGGCGTCATACCGTCCTCAACCGCCGCCGTGTAGATAAACGGTTTATAGGCCGAACCCGTCTGCCTCAGACCCTGAGTCGCGTTATTAAATTTATTTGTGTGAAAATCGTAGCCGCCGACCATTGCCACGATCTCGCCATTGTGCGAATTGATACATGTCAGTGCAGCCTGAACCACAGGCACTTGTTCGAGTTGGACATCCAGTAACTGATGTTCTTTATCCACCCCTTTTATCGAGAATTCTGCCAAAAATCCGGGCTCTAATTCGTCCACCGGCCTCTTACCGCTGCGGCCCATGTTTGCGGAGCGGACGATAGCCTTATATTTACCAAATCGAACACCGACTTCACCAGAAGCCGCATTTGCCTTCATCACAAGGCCTTTAATGTATTCGCCTTCCGTATAATCATCACCATACCAATCGGCGTGTTTGAATGAGTTGAGCGTTTTTTCAATTTCCTTCGCCTCGGTCAAGGGCTGCTCGTTTTCATCGATAAGGATGTTCTGGTATTCGGAGCGCCATGAACGTGGGCGGTCGTATTCGCGCAAGCGTTGACGGATCGACTGTGTCGCAATTTTCTGGGCGCTTACGTTGATCGTGGTGTAAACCTTTAGCCCCCCCTGGGCAACACGCGTAGTGTATTTTTCTTCGAGATATTTGCGGACCTCTTCGATCGGATAGTCCCACGCCGTCGATTTTGGCTGTGATTGGTAATACGCCGTATCCGCAAGCTTGATCGGAGCGGCCTTGGCTGCGTCAACATCGGCCTGCGAATATTTGTCTGGGAAATACTTTGTCATCTGGTCGAGCACGATGTCGCGGCGCAGTCTTGCCTTCTCGATGTTTCGCGTCGGCGAGTATTCAGGTGATTTCGGGATCGCGGCGAGTAGTGCTGCCTCTTCGAGATTCAGATCCTTAACAGATTTACCAAAATATGTCCGCGATCCGGCCTCAAAGCCGTATGCTCCCGCGCCGAGAAAGACGTAATTCAAATACATCTCAAGGATCTGATCTTTTGTGTACAACCGCTCGATCTGCAGGGCAACGGCCCATTCGTTTACCTTTCGCGCATAAGTTTGATCCTTATAAAGAAAGAGATTTTTGGCGAGCTGCTGCGTGATAGTCGAGGCTCCCTCCGTTTTACCGGAAGTCAGGTTTTTAAAGACCGCACCCAAGATCCGATATGGATCGATCCCGATATGATCCCTAAAACGGTAATCCTCGATTGCGAGCAGCGCGTCAGTTACCTTGTCCGGGACATCCTGAATTTTTAGCGGAATGCGTTTCTCGATGGCAAATTCGGCAAGTATCGTCTCGCCGTCATCCGCGTAAATGGTCGTAACCTGCGGTGGGCGATAGGTTGCGAGAGCGGAAACCTCGACCGAGTAGCGCGAGTTGTTGAGATAATACGAGGCGAGTACGCCCGTCAGCGCACCTGCCGACAGCGCCAACAGAAGCGCCGCTGACAAAAACGTCAGGCTCGACGACCAAAACGTTGCGGACCCGTTTGACACAGCTTCCGCGGTCTTAAATTTCTTGATATCTACAGCCACCTCAAAACCTCCTAGTTGACGAACCGACGCAACTTAACGCTTACTACAAATCCGATCGCGACAAATGTCGATAAAATTGCCGAGAGCCCCGCGCTCATCAGCGGGAGCGGAACGCCTATCACTGGTAATACGCCCAGCGCCATCCCGACGTTCATAAATATCTGAAAAGCCATGCCGCATACAATCGACATTATAACAAGCATTCCGGCGCGGTCGGAAGCCTCGCGAGCACCCGCGATCATTCGCGAGAGAAGCAGGGCGTAAGCCAACAGCAATGAGACGCAGCCAATAAATCCTGTATTTTCAGCAGTTACCGCAAAAATAAAATCGGTATGCGGTTCGGGCAAAAACTTTAACACGCTTTGCGATGTTTCAGGGTCGCCCTTGATTCCCGACAGGCCGCCTTTGCCGACCGTGATCGTGGACTGGATGGTGTGGTAACCATATCCGCGCGGATCAACGCTGTCGGGGTCGATTATCGCATTAATCCGTTCTTGCTGGTAACGCTTGATCGCGCCCGTTTTGACTCCTCCAATATATGCCGCCGGGACAAAGATCGCGACGCCGACAAGAGCCAGAACGACGTATCTGACCTTGATCCCGGAGAGAAAAAACATCGCGGCGAGTATCGGAAAATACGTGATCGCCTGTCCGGCGTCCGGCTCAAGCATGATCAGGCCGACCGGACCGGCAAAGATCGCGCCGCCGATCATCACCTCTCTCAGGGTCAACGTGCGCGCCTTTCGTGCTCCGAAATACTTAGCGAGCATCAGAACGGTTGGAATCTTTACAAACTCGGACGGCTGGAACTGTCCAACCAGCGGCAATTTTAACCATGCCTTTTGTCCGTTGACCTGTACGCCCAACGGTGTCAAAACCAGCAGGAGCATGACAAGGCCGATCACATAAAATACAGGTGCGGAATCGATCAGGCGCCGGTAGTCCGTAAAGGACACGACTAGGAAAG
>JBDSCV010000153.1:0-8242 GCA_039920905.1 Pyrinomonadaceae bacterium | reverse complement strand
AGTGCCGGGTTTGGTACAAAGAACGTCACTACCACCGGAGCAGTTGTGCCGGGTGTAAATGGCGGTATCGTCACTATCGCATTGACCGGAACTCCAACCACTGTCAGTGATTGCAATCCGGTTCCCGCATTGACGTGATCTACCGTTACCGTTCCCGGTCCACTCGTAATGCCGAACGACACGATGCCACCTGGAAACAGGTCGCCCTCGGATACCGTCGTGCTTGGAGTGCAAGGCCCTGGCGTTGGTGTCGGCGTCGGAGTTGGAGTCGGAGTCGGAGTCGGCGTTGGAGTTGGCGTTGGAGTTGGCGTTGGCGTTGGAGTCGGAGTTGGCGTTGGAGTCGGCGTTGGTGTCGGTGTCGGCAGGCCGGAACATTGCGCCCTAACAAATATTGCGTGGAACGAATTCGCCGCTCTCAGATTGATATCAACGGGCAGAAGCGGATTGATAACCGTAAAAATTACTACCGCCGGAGCAAATGTGCCGGGCGTGAATGGTGGGATATTAACTACCGCGTTCGTTGCATTGACCAGCGTCAGTGCCTGCAATCCTGTTCCCGAATCAATGGGATCAACTGTAATCGTGCCAGGACCGCTCGTTACCGTAAATACATCCAAACCGCCCGGGAAGAGATCACCTTCGGTTACAGTTAGCATCGGAGTGCAGACATTGCCTGGCGTTGGCGTCGGAGTCGGAGTTGGTGTCGCCGCTAAAACGATCTTTTCGACCGTTCCGGTAGAAAGTCCGCAAACATATAATTCACCACTTTCGTCTTCGCCAAACGATGATAAGTTAAAATTACTCCAATCAAGTAGCAGAATTTGCTGATTATTGTTCCATATCAATATCTCGCCGGTGCAGTAATCGCCGTAGATATATGAGCCATTTGGCAAAACTCCCTGAGTTCCCCGATAGACGTAGCCGCCCGTAATCGAACAACGTCCGCCACCATGCGTGTATTGGAAAATCGGCGGAATGAAATTTCCCGGAATGCACAAACTCGGGTCGAGATTAGTGCATTGCGTTCCTTCATAAACGCGCCAACCAAAATTTCCGCCTCGTGTGATGATATCAACTTCTTCGATCGCACCTTGTCCGACATCGGCGGCCCAAAGTTGCCGAGTGCCGCCGCGGTCAAAAGACCAGCGATACGGATTTCTCACGCCGACCGCGTAGATCTCGTCCGCACCCGGGATGCCGACAAATGGATTATCTGCCGGAATGGTATAAGTCGGGATCGGGTTGGGAGCGAGACTCGGCGTGATGCGTAGAAATTTTCCCAAAAGCTGGTTGATGTCCTGAGCGCGGCTGCCAGGATCATTTGCCGAACCGCCGTCGCCCATTCCGATATACAAATTGCCGTCGGGCCCGAATTCGATCATTCCGCCGTTATGATTAGAAAACGGTTGGGCAATCGTCAGCACAATCCTTTCTGCATTCGGGTCACCGATGTTGTTGTTATTTATTGCGCTAAAGCGCGAAATGACGGTTGCGCCGTCGGTTTGGCGAGTGTAATTGACAAAAAAATAACCGTTGGTTAAAAACTGCGGATGAAACGTCAAACCGAGCAAGCCGCGTTCGCCCCCTGAAAGGACTCTAGCGGTAATATTCAAAAATTCGGTCGCCACATTTGAGCCGGGCTGAACGACTTTGATGATTCCGCCTTGCTGCACGATAAACATGCGGTTTGTGCCGTCTTTCGCGTTGGTGGCAAGTAACGGCGAACTCAAACCCGAAACATACGACTGCACACTAATCGCCGGTGGCGTTTGCGCCGAAATAATAAGAGAGCTCAGTAAAATGGCGACAGCCAAAATTAAGAAATGTAATACGGCATTTCTAAAGACTTTCATAATTATTTTCTCGCTTGGGGCAACAGGTTTGTAGCTCAATGATAAAGTCTATTGGAAATAAAATCAATTACCGCCTAATTTAATTGCCCGCTAGGAATGAATAAAACGACGTCAAATGCCGTCTTTTTTTGTTCATCGCCAGTTTCCGATCAAAATAAAGTGTGCCCAATAGAAGGGCCCCGCGTACGGGGCCTTTGGATCAGGGACAAAAGCCGGCTGTGTTGTGTTTCCACCCTGGCTCGTAAAGGGTTCCGCACGATTCTCGATTGCTCAACGGTCGGGTATTCCCGCAGCACCCGGAACTTCAATGTGACGCCCTCGAGAACGAGTTCTTTCTCGATCAGTGTCCCGCCAATTCGAGCGAGGTAAGCACTAGTGGCCGGGTCATCGAGCACCAGGCCTTCCCGATCGCACCGGCGGTCAAGCAGATCGACCTGCTCGAGCAATTCAAGATCAACTTTACCCAATTTGAACTCGTCCCGCATCGGAAGAGGAGTCGCCTCTGCTGGCGCGGTCTTTTTCTGGCCGAAAACAAACGGCGGCGTCGCTATGAGTGCGATACAAACACACAGTACCGCGACGGTCAGAGAGTTTAACGGAAAGGAAGATCGTCGCATATTACAACTACCTCAGCGACAGGCTTTATATCAGAATTTAAGAGATAAGAAACGTGTCGCCCATAAGAAAATTTGGACGCGATGGCCTCGATCAGATTCTAGTTTAACAGATTGAAAAAAAGTCGCCGCAACGATAATTTCTCAGCTCCCGCAAATCTCGTCTATGGCTTCTTCGTACTTTTCGTCGATGACGCTCCGTTTGATTTTTAGGGTAGGTGTCATTTCGCCTTTGTCGATGGAGAATTCGCGTGGGAGCAGATAGACGCGTTTGATGCGTTCATAGTCACTGAGTTCGCGGGTCAAGTCAATGGCGTCTCGCTGCATGCGCTTTATGAAATGCGGGTCTTCGCACAGCTCTTCGCGTGAGCGTTTGGTGTCGTGGCCGTCAGCACTCATTTCTTCTTTTAGGGCTTCCCAATCCGGCACGATCAGCGCGCCGACCTGTTTGCGGCCAGACCCGACGACGACCAGCTGCGAGACGAGCGGGCTTTGCTTTAAGAGACTTTCGACCTGAAGCGGTGCGACGTATTTGCCATTGGACAACTTAAACAGATCCTTTAGCCGGTCTGTGATATAAAAATGGCCGTCCGTATCTTCGTAGCCAACGTCACCGGTGTGGTAAAAGCCATCGTCATCGAGGGCGAGGGCCGTCGCATCAGGCTTATCGTAATAGCTCCGCATGACATTTTTGCCGCGAATGAGAACCTCGCCGTCCTTGTCAGCGATCTTCATCTCGATGCCTTCAAACGGTTTACCGATCGATCCGACCTTGTTGTCATCAGGCCGGTTGGCGCAGGTCACGCAAGCCTCAGTCATCCCGTAGCCTTGCAGGATCGGAATCCCGGCGGCCCAAAACGCGTAACCAAGTTTTTTCGACAGAGGTGCTCCGCCGGAGACAAAAAACCGCAGGTGTCCGCCGACGCCGGCACGCCATTTTGAAAAGACCAAACGATTCGCGACCGCATGTCTGGCGGCGAGAACGGACGAGACCGAACGGCGTTTATCTTTGGCTTCCCAATATTCCTGTCCGACGACGAGTGCCCATTCGAACAAACGCGTTTTCCAGCCGCCTGCCGCTTTACCTTTTTTGACGATCTTATGATAGACCTGTTCAAAGAGCCTTGGGACGGCGGTCATGATCGTCGGTTTGACCTCCGCCAGCTGCGAAGCGAGTTGGTCAAAGGCGGCGCAGTAATGTATCGACACGCCGTTTGCGCAAAGCACATAAAAGACCGTCCGCTCAAAAATATGCGAAAGCGGTAGCACTGCAAGGCTGCGGTCCGTCGATCTGATCGGCAGACCTTTGGAGATCGAGACGATATTAGACGTGAAATTCTCGTGCGTGAGCATCACGCCTTTTGGCTCGCCGGTCGTGCCGGATGTGTAAATTATCGTCGCAAGATCGGTCGGGTCAATAGCTGCGAGTGAGTTTTCAAATACGTCCGTGTCAATCTTTGCCAGCGCATCGCCTTGAGCTTCGACCTCGCCGAGCGAGATAGCCCGCGTTTCTCCGTCGGGTTTGCCGTCGGCGTCGAAGAAGATCAATTTTTCGAGCCGCTCGACACTTTCAATCGCTCTGCTGGCATGCTTCCAAAGCTTTTTGCCCGAGATAAACAGCATCTTCGCGCCGGAATTTTCAAGGATAAATCTGATCTGCTCTACCGCTTGCGTCGTGTAAATCGGGACGTTAACGGCCCGCAGGGAGAGTATGGCGAGATCAACAAACGACCATTCCGGCCTGTTTTCAGAGATGATGGCAATGCGGTCGCCAGCCTTAACGCCCAATGCGGCGAGGCCCATCCCGATGCGTTTTATGCGGTCTATGGCCCCGACGCCATTTATGTAATGCCAAATGTTATCGACCTTAAAGGCGAGAGCATCGCGTTTATTGTGCCTCCGAAACGACTCGAAGCAAAAATGCGGTATGGTCTGCGGGATATTTTCGAATCCTATGATGTTTTCAGCGGTCATCGGCAACGGTTCAAGTGAAAATAGGAAAGCGGTAAAGTCGTTCGCGTGATTTTACATTCTTGCAAATGACGGCGTTCAAGTCCAACAGAAGCAGTCGAGGGAGTTATTCCAGGATCATGACAACGGCCTCGCCCTTGACGAGTGTTTCGCCGTTTTGATTTGTGCAGACGGTTTCCAGCGTAACGATGCCTTTGTCCTCGCGAATATTTGTGATCGTGCCGGTCGCCGTGACGGTGTCACCGAGGAAAATGGGTGCGGTAAATTTCATCGTTTGCGATAGATACACGATCTTTCGTTCCTTAAATTCATTGCCTAATACCGCCGATATAAACGCACCGCTCAACATACCGTGAGCGATGCGCTTGCCAAACCGCGTCGTCTTTGCAAATTCTTCGTCAAGGTGAATCGGGTTGTAATCACCGGAAACGTCAGCAAATTTACGGATCACGTCGTCCGTGACCTCGCGGGCGGTTGAGAACCTGTCACCTATCTTTATATCCATTAAACTATCCTTTTAGGCCTGCCAAATTCATCTCGACAAACTCATGCAAGGCCTCTTCCCAAGGCCGGAGCGGCTCTAAACCGATCGCTTCCGACAATAAACATCCGAGGCGCGAATTTTGCGGCCGCGGAGCGGGGCGATTTAATGTTTCCGAGGAAATATCTTCGACAAGTCCCGAATCCGGCAAAATGGCGCGAGCGAATCCCGCATGGCTGGTTCCTTCACCGGCATTAGCAACATGATAGATCCCCGGCAGATCAAGCAATGCCAGCTCTCGCAACCTTTTCGCCAGATCAGGCGCGTACGTCGGCGTGCCAAACGAATCGGAAATAGCTTTCACGGCCTCGCCGTTCAACAATTTCTCAACAACTTTGCTCAAAAAGTTTCGGCCGTTCGGTCCGTAGATCCATCCGACTCGAATAATGATCGTTCGCGCTAATGCCGCCTGCGCAAGGCGCTCACCTTCGAGTTTGGCTCGACCGTATTCGCTGGCTGGGTTTGGATCATCACGCTGGTTGTAAAATCCGCTCTTCGCTCCATCAAACACGAAATCTGTTGAAATTGTGATCAAATTTGCACCGACGGTCCGGCATCCGATAGCAAGGTTTTCTACTCCGCGGGCATTTGCCGCGTAATTCTTTTCCCGGTTAGTTTCGCAGCCGTCAACGTCGGTCCACGCCGCGCAATTTATCACCGAATCATATCGCTCATTCTCCAAGAGGTTGACGACCGAGCGTTTATCAGCAATATCAAGCTGCTCTCTCGTAAGAGACGCAACATCGTCACCGAGGGAAAGGCAATGTTTGCGGGTTGCCTGTGCGACCATTCCATTTGCACCGGTAATTAGAATTTTCATCTTGTGCCAGCTTCGAGGCCATATTGTTGGCGATAATAGTTGAGATAATCACCGTTACGAACGCCGCTCACCCAGTCTTTATTTTCCAAGTACCAGCGAATGGTTTTTTCCAAACCGCTTTCCCATGTTTCGTGCGGCTGCCATCCCAGACCGCTTTCGATCTTCGATGAGTCGATCGCATATCGACGATCGTGGCCCAGTCTATCTTTGACGTACTTAATGAGTGAGTGCGGCTTATCAAGTGCGTCAAGGATCGACTCGACGACCTCGATATTTTTTCGTTCGTTTCGAGCTCCTATGTTATAGACCTCACCGGGTTTACCCTCTTCCAAAATTTTCCACACGGCCCGGCAGTGGTCGTCAACAAAGATCCAATCGCGTACGTTTTTGCCGTCACCGTAAACCGGAATGGGCTCATCACGCAAAGCGTTAGTGATCATCAACGGGATCAGCTTTTCCGGGAACTGTCTCGGTCCGTAATTGTTTCCACAGCGGGTGATGACCGTGTCAAGACTAAATGTATGATGAGCGGCCCGTACGAAATGCTCTGCCGCAGCTTTCGACGCAGCATAAGGTGAGTTTGGTGCAAGGATGGAGTCTTCGGTAAAGAGTTCGTCGGAACCTTCGGACAAACTGCCCATTACTTCGTCGGTCGAGACCTGGCAAAACCTTTTACCATCTTTCGCTCTGGCCGCGTCAAGCAGGTTCTGCGTTCCCAGAACGTTGGTAGAAACAAATTCGTTTGCGCTTGCGATGCTGCGGTCAACATGCGACTCGGCGGCGAAGTTTATGACCGCGTCGGCCCCTTCTGGCAGAGCCGCCATTACCGCAACGCTGTCGCAGATGTCGCCTTTGATAAAATGGTGGCGTTCAGGGTCGAGGCCACGCAGATTGTCGAGATTACCGGCATACGTGAGCACATCGAAATTGGTGATCTCAACGTCCGATGTCTCAGATAAAATTAGGTGTATAAACGCTGAACCAATAAAACCGGCTCCGCCTGTGATGAAAAACTTTCTCATGTAGGTTACTATCCGCCAGTAGTGGAAATTAACGCAGTCGTATCAACACCGTCGAGCTTATTAGCGCCGGTTTCGGCAACAAGATTTGAGGCTCCCAGTAGACTTTCAAAAGTACCGGCGTCGGTCCACCAGCCTTCGAGTTCTTCCCACGTCATCGCCTCTCGTTCGATATACGCATTATTAACATCGGTGATCTCCAGTTCACCTCGATCCGACGGCTTAAGTGTCCGCACAATGTCAAAAACGCCGGCATCGTACATATAGATACCAATAACTGCATATTTTGATTTTGGGGCCTTGGGTTTTTCTTCGATCCGAAGAACACGATTCCCATCAAGTTCAGGGACGCCAAAACGTTCAGGGTCGGCAACCTGTTTTAAAATGATCTTGGCGCCGCTGCCTTGTTCGCGAAAAGAGCTAACAGCCCGCCGAATATTTCCCTGAATGATGTTGTCACCGAGGATAACGCAGATCGGTTCCTCGGCCGCGAAATGCTCGGCCAGCGAAAGAGCATCGGCGATACCCCCCTCGCCGTCCTGATAAGTGTAATTCAGATGCTTGAGCCCGAATGCCTTGCCGTTGCCGAGAAGTTTCAAGAAATCGCCGGCCGAATTTCCGCCGGTAACGATCATAATATCTTCGATGCCGGCATTGACCAGGGTCTGGATCGGATAATAGATCATCGGCTGGTTATAAACAGGCAACAGATGCTTGTTTGTCACGGCCGTCAACGGATTCAATCGTGAGCCCAAACCACCTGCTAAAACTAAACCTTTCATACAATCTTATTTCTACTCCTACTTCCCCAACATCAATTCAGCGGCTGCCCCTCAGCTCCAGTCAACCGGTTGAGCGCGGTAATCTTGAAAACTCGGGAGGTTGCTGTCCCTTTCGGACAGACCAGGATTACTTAGCGGCCACCGTATCGCCAGTTCCGGGTCGGACCAGAGGATTCCGTTCTCGGTGGACGGGTTATATTCCGCGTCAACCTTATACAGAACATCCGCCGATTCGTTGCCCAACACGCAAAATCCATGTGCAAATCCCGCCGGCATCCAGAGCAAACGTCCGTTCATGTCACTTAATTCTACCCCAAAACTTTGTCCGTATGTTGCCGAGCCGGGACGAATATCAACCGCCACATCCCATATCTTTCCCCTTGTGACACCGACCAGTTTACCCTGAGACGGCAAGACCTGATAATGCAATCCACGCAATACGCCCGGCGCAGAGCGGGAATGATTGTCCTGTACAAAGTCAGTAGGAAGTCCAAGCTCCGTGAAAACGGATCTCTTAAAACGTTCTGTGAAGAATCCCCTCACATCACCATTTACAGACAATTCTACCAGCAATAGGCCTTCAATATTAAGCGGCTTAACTTTCATAGCATCGGACGACATAGCGACAATCACGTAACGATA
>JBDSCV010000152.1:0-2908 GCA_039920905.1 Pyrinomonadaceae bacterium | reverse complement strand
TTGGCCGATCGTTCAAGTTTCTTTCGCAGATCTTCCTCCCGAATGAGGTCAACCGTGCCTTTTTTGAGGAAAGTGAGTTGTTCGTCGATGGTCATCTGAACAAGGATAGCAAATTCTAAAGTCTCATTCAGGAGGGTCATGACTTACCAATGACCGCTACACAACCGCCAGTACGATCTGATTCGCGGGCGGCGTCCAGAATGCGTTGAACTTCGAGTCCGTCCGCAAAGGTTGCGGCGTGATCAATGGTAGTTTGGCCCGAGCGGATCGCAGCGACTATTCTCGGGGCAAAAAACATAAAACCGCGTGCAAAACCGCTGTCGATAAGGCCGGAGATACTCTGTCCAAGGTCAACATCGATCTCGCGCCAATCGTCTTCACCGGGCCTTGCAACGTAAAGTTCCCCGCGATGATCGATGCGGATCGCCCCGTCGGTGCCGTAAAACTCGATGCGGTTTTGATATTGTGGATATTCCGCCATAGAAACGGAAACGAGACCGGTCGCATCCTGCGTCAGGTCGCTGTCGGCGAAACGCAAAAGCATGTTTGCTTCGTCGTCGGTTGAAACGGGCCGAATGTCGCCGTCGGGATATCGGCGTTCCTTGATGTGGGTTTGCAGTTGGCAGGAAACGCTTGAGATCTGCGTTCCCAAAAGCCAGTTGAATGAGTCGATAATGTGCGAATTTATCGCCCCCAATGCGCCTCCGCCTGACAGGGCGTCCGACCACCAGTTCCATGCCAGTTTTGGATCACCGCGATGAGGCGCCTGAAAGATCGCTTTTGCATGTCGAATCTTGCCGATCGCTCCTTCACGAAGCATTTCATAAGCAAGCTGGCGGCCCGGCTGAAACCGCAATTCATGATCTATGAGAGCAAGCACCGGCTTTCTGGCTGCTGCCGCTTCCATTTCTCCGGCCTCGGCAACATTCATCGCCATCGGCTTTTCGCACAGGACATGTTTTCCGTGTTCGATAGCAAACAACGTCATTTCGCCGTGCAGATTCGGCGGTGTGGTAATACAAACAAGGTCAACATCTGCGTGCAAAACCGTCTCGCGCCAATCACCGGTCCAATGATCGATCGCAAATTCCTCCGCCGCCGACTTTGCATTTTCTTTTCTGCCGCTCGCGACCGATGCGACCGATACGCCCTCACACGCCAAAAATGCGGGAATTTGTACGCGGCGGGCAAACCCTGTTCCGATTATCCCAATTCCAATTTTTTCTTTCATTGTTAGAATTCTTCTCACATAACCGCTCAAAAAACAAAAAAAGCGTAAGGATATTTCCTTACACTCGCACTTCAACTCATTTTTTTCTGTCCCTAGTCGATGCCCAACTCAAGGCTTCCGGGCGCATTTTTCAAGCCGCGATTACCACGGCGCAAGAATGTCTCGTAATTTTCTTTGTCCTCACCGGACAAATTTAGAATATGAGCGCCGACGAGAAATCTTTCAGTAGATTTGTGGACGCCGACCTTTTCGTAACGGCGGCCGATGACTCTCATTTGCACTTTGCCGGTCGGCAGGTCGATCTCGACATTTAGATTACGCTCGTGGCCGACGAGATATTTTTCCTTGACGCGGATCGATGCGACAAGAAATGCGATCCCGGTGCGGCTGATGTCCATTGTCTCGCCGAGGATGCACGCCGCTCGCGCAGCTTCGCGTGAACGCTCGGTATTCATATCAGGGTCAAACCAAATTTTGATCGGCGCCGTATGCAGTCGGCGGGACGACACCATACGCTCGGAGATAGAGCGGTGAAATTTAGTTATCAGCTCACGTAACATTCTTTATTCTGTGCCTAAAAAAACGACAGGATTTTAACTTATATACCTCTTTTAAAAAAATATCAACAAGTTTTTCACAGTTTTTTACATTTTTGTCACTTAGCCAACGGTTTGCCGCCATTGTCTCTGCTGGTAACATGCGAAATACCTTTCCCGTCAAGCTGTAAGAGAAACGAAAGTTTCCCGCTTTTACCATTTGCAGCGGGCGTTGCGGTCGCCGAATACCTCTTTTTATCTCCGGCCAAATTTATTACGTAATGTAACCAGTCGAGACGTTCGTCTTTATGTCATCGGGTAGCAAACCGGCCCCGATCAGTATCTGCATGTCGGTGACAAAGCCTCCATTTTGCAGCGAATTAGCGAGCTCGGTTTTTGAGATGCGTTCGAGCATCTTTTTAGCTTCTTCTTCGTGCGTCTCGATCCGTAAATTGTAAAAGTAATTTTTGCCGTCCTGTTTGATCTTTTCGCAGCCACGTCGTCAGCCGTTTGAATCACCCAAACGCCGTTCTCCTTTCGCAGTTTGATGGTCTGAATTTCATTTTTATCGCCGTCGTCGTTTGGCAAATTTGCCGTCACGATCGCCTGATCGCCCGTTATGATCTCACCATTGATCTCGGCCCCAGCCGGTACCTGACCGGCGATGGCCTCAAAATAAACCGAGAAATCTTTTAACTCAATGTCAGTCAAACCCTCGACCGCCGGTCTCAGGTTTGTAAGAATATCGCCTCGCGAAATTTTTTGTCGCGCAGATTCTTATAAAACGCCCGAACCGTATCGGCGGGGCCGTTCGGGTCGATCGTTATCGTCGCGCCTTTCGCGGACGTAGCTGGATTCGCCGGTTCAGATATGTTTACTACGTTGCGGGCATCCGTATTCGCCGACGTCTTTTGGTTCGGCAACCGAGCATGAGCAAACAAAAACGGTCGCCGCAATCAAAAGCACAAAGATTCGTAACCGGGAAAACTGGAAACTGACACGCAAAAAATTAATCATTTTGAAGGAACCGGTCTGAGGAGAATGTACGAAGAAAAGCAAAAAAGCGACACGCTAATTTCATTATAACGTGCCGCGACGAAATGTAAAACAAAATTTTACTTTACAAAATCTACTCCTCTGA
>JBDSCV010000151.1:0-2229 GCA_039920905.1 Pyrinomonadaceae bacterium | reverse complement strand
CCTCAATAAATCTCGATATATGCGGCTGATCACGATTGGTCGTAATGAGCGAAGATTTTGCCTCGAGCGAGAAAAACGAAAAAGATATGTCCGAATCATCGACCTCGATCACATCGCCGTCGGCGATAGCTATAAACCGGCGGACGGCCTTTTCGTTGATCTTTAGATCAAGTGATGAATCAAAATCGGTGATCCGGTAAAGCCCGTCAGCGTTTTCCAGATCGAACCACATCCCGCTTTCGTTTGTCTTTACAGTATGTATTTGCAGGTCGCAGGTGTCGTCAGATCCGATCCGAATCCTCTCCTGCGAGAAAAATTCGGTGCGTTTTTCGATGCCGACCGTGATGTGGATAATAATGCCGACTGCCATCGTGTTAAACGCTCTACCGCCGATGAGATTCTACCACAAAGAGAACGCTGCTACGGATGATTTTTGCGTTACTTCGTGCCAAAATAAATGTAGATGGCTAAACCGAAATTCATTACCGACAAGGCAGAGCTTGAAAAGCTCGCACCAATGATTCTTGCCCCGATCAAACGGCACGTTTTAGTTTGCAACGGCAAATCCTGCTCGGCTGTCGGCAGTGCGGATGTAAAAGCTGAATTTGTCCGTATTCTCGAAGCAAAAGGCCTGCGTCAGGGCAAGGCGTCAAAGGGCCGCAACCCGATGGGCGAAGTCCTCCTCACCGATTGCGGTTCCATCGGATTCTGCTCCCTCGGCACCGCTGTCATGGTTTACCCGGATGGGACGATGTACGGGCAAGTGCAGCCGGAGGATGTGCGGGAGATCGTTGAAGAGCATTTGGAGAAGGGTGAAGTCGTCGAAAGACTAGCTCTTCTGTCCCTCCGATCGAACAAGCTGTCCCCGACGGTCATGAGTATCGAGGAATATCTTTCACTTCTCGAAAATCTACTCGGTAAACATCCGCACGGACGCGTCCAGGGGACAAATATTTATGTAGGTCCGCCGTTTCAAGACGTTTGCTCTTCCATACTAAAAAAACACTTCTTCGTCCATTTGCTCTGTATGTCCGTCGCCTTCGATTTGACGGTGACGTATACGTTCGGCAGCGTGGCTGGAAGAGTCAAGGACCTCTTCCGTTTCCCAACCTTTGAATACGGTTTGAGCAGCGGTTTTTACCACCCAGAAGAATTATTCGAGCATTTCAAGATTCCCTTCGACCGGGCGATTTTGGAAGTCTCTCATATCCTTTTCGGGGAATATGTCGCCCGCGAACTTTCGGCCGCGAATATTGACCTCGATATGCTAGAGATGAAGCGGCGACTGGCGACCGATCCGCAACTGAATCGCGGTATTTGGGGTAGTCAGTATTGCGATATTTTGGCGCGCGAGATTCCGGATTTTTGAGCTCGTCCAAAACGACAAAAACTAAATCCTCATCGCCGTCAATATCTCATCGACCACTTTCTTCGCATCGCCGAAGAGCATTAGTGTGTTGTCTTTGTAAAATAGAGGATTATCGACGCCGGCGTAGCCGCTGGCCATGCCGCGTTTCATGACTATACAAGCGCGGGATTCCCACACGTGGAGGACCGGCATGCCGGCGATGGGCGAGCCGGGGTCGTCCATGGCGGAGGGGTTGACGATGTCGTTGGCACCGATAACCCACGCGACATCGGTGTCCTTGAACTGGTCGTTGACCTCGTCCATCTCGAAAACGATGTCGTAGGGAATATTGGCCTCGGCGAGCAGGACGTTCATGTGGCCGGGCAGACGGCCCGCGACAGGATGAATGGCGAAGCGGATGTCAACGCCTTTTTCACGGAGGATCTTGACGACCTCGGCAAGCGAATGCTGGGCCTGGGCGACCGCGAGGCCATAGCCGGGAATGATGATGATTTTGAGTGCCTGCTGGAGCAGGTCGGCTGCTGCGGGGGCTTCGATCGAATGTACCTCACCTTGCGGTTCCGTCGATGTTGGCGACGTACCCGATTCGGTGCCGAAACCGCCGAGCATCACGCTCACGAACGAGCGGTTCATGCCCTTGCACATTATGTAGCTGAGGATCGCGCCGGACGATCCAACAAGCGCGCCGGTGATGATGAGAAGGTCGTTTCCCAACATAAAGCCCGCCGCCGCTGCCGCCCAGCCCGAATAGCTGTTGAGCATCGAGACAACCACCGGCATATCCGCTCCGCCGATCGCCATGATGAAATGAATTCCGAGAATGCCGGTAATGACCGTCGCAATGACCAGCGGCCATTGTC
>JBDSCV010000150.1:0-5254 GCA_039920905.1 Pyrinomonadaceae bacterium | reverse complement strand
CACTTGCGGACATACAAAAATCTTTAGTAATTAGTTTGTGCCAACTTTTACGGCTTTTTAGACGGTGGCTTACCCGACATTGTTGGCGGGTTCGGTGTCTCCGGGGGTTTCCTATCCGGCGTCGGTTTCGTAACCGCATTTGTCGCTGAATTGCGAGTAATGCTTGGCTTTGGAACCGGAGTTGGCCGCGCTTGTGTCGGAATCGTCGAGGGCGGTATTACAGTGTCAGTCGCAACTGGAGATATATTTGCGTTGGCATCTGGTGCCGCGGCGGGAACGTCGGACGAAATGATGGCGCTCGTCCAAATTTGAGCAAGATTGTCCTTATTGATCTCAAATTCTATCGCATTTCGCCTTGGTACAAGCGGCTGGGCTGGCAACGTTATGGCTTTGCCGTTTATCGCCATCTGAACAAAGTTAGCGAGACTCTTTGAATAACTTAATTTGAGGCTCTCTTTTGGTTCAAAGGTTACTGTTGAACCGGCGGTTACGACGTTGCTACTCGTTTTACCATCGCTAGTCGCGGTCAGCGAAACTGGCTGGCTAAGGGCCTTAAATTCGATCTTGAGCGTCGCCATCTCAGGTGCTTTCGGCGGTCCGGGGTCAGTGTTTGCAGGGGTACCCGCAGCAGTATTTGTCTTTGGCGAGTTGTTGGCGACAACCGGCGCCGAAGGCTCACGTAGATAATTTACCAAAAATAAAATGGCCACAGTCATAAGTGCAAGAATGACTACGGCGATGATCGCCGTTGGGATCACTGATGCAGACGACCTGTCATCGGTTAAAACCTCTGGCTTATAAAGTTTTAACTCGGCTTCTTCGCTGATTGCAGATTCGGAGAGGATATTTGAATAATCTAACAGAGCCTCCTGCTCGTTAACGCCCACAAATTTTGCGTATGATTTAACAAAACCTTTGTTGAAAATGCCACCCGGCAATATGCGGTAATCGTCGTGTTCGATAGATTCCAGATACAGTGACGAGATGCGCGTCTGCTCTGCGACCTCGCTGAGAGTAAACCCCCGCTCTTCGCGAGCCTGCCGCAATTTTTCACCTAAGGTTAAGGACATGTATTGAGTTTTCGGCCGACGTGCGAAAATACTAAAACGGCGAACGTCTTTGACTTGAAATATAGCGTTCAATTGCGGGCAATGTCAATTGATTCGCAAGGATTTCGCACAGTTGTTTCGCTTGATTCTTTCAATTAACGGTGTTACGTTTGGGCATTGAACCTTTCTTAGTTTAATATCGGTAAAGCAATCCAAATAGCGAGGAATAATCAATGAGTTTAGAGGCTTTAGGAATGGTCGAGACCAAAGGTTTCATCGGTGCAGTGGAAGCGGCTGATGCGATGGTAAAGGCTGCAAATGTTAAGCTTATCGGCAAAGAATATATCGGTGCCGGGTACGTTACGATCTTCGTACGAGGTGATGTCGGAGCGGTCAAGGCGGCCACGGATGCCGGAGCAGCAGCAGCCCGGCGGGTGGGCGAGCTGATCAGCGTCCATGTCATTCCGCGTCCGCACGGTGAGGTTGAGCGTGTTTTGCCAAAAGGCGGGTCAGTCGGCTACAGCCCCCATGAAAAAGCTCTACAGGGTGGCGAACGGCAGCTTGGCGAGGGCGGAGCAGGCTCAACAACAACCGGAACGGCGACTGGTAACAGGACAAAGACGAGGTAAGACGAATTACGAATTTCAAATTACGAATTACGATTTGTATTCTATTACTCATAGTCGCATCCCGTAATTCGTAATTTAAAGAGTATGGCTGAAAAAGATCTGATTGCTCAACAGGAAGCACGCGACGCGGTTGAGGCCGCGTCGTTTGCCTTTCAGTCTGTGAGTAAGCTCGATCAGGCCAGGATCGACGCGATCTGCGAAGCGATGTCACAGGCGGCCCTGGCTGAGTCAGCCCGTCTGGGAAAACTCGCGAATGAGGAAACCGGATTTGGAAAGGCCGAAGATAAACAGGAAAAGAACCGTTTTGCCGCCGAAGATGTCTGGAATTACTTTCGTGATCTCAAAACTGTCGATGTGGTCAAAGAAACTGAGAGTATTGTAGAGATCGCCAGCCCGCGCGGTGTTGTGGCCGCTATCATACCCTCTACAAATCCGACATCAACCGCGATCTACAAGATAATTATTTCGATAAAATCGCGAAATACTATCGTGCTTTCGCCGCATCCGTCGGCTGTCGGCTGTATTGCCGAGACGGCTCGGGTAATGCGTGAGGCTGCGATTCAGGCCGGATTACCAAAAGACGCGATAATCTGTCTTACAAACTCGACCATCGAAGGTACAGAAACCCTTATGAAGCACCGCAAGACCGCTGTGATACTTGCGACCGGCGGAACTGGGCTCGTGCGTGCGGCCTATTCGTCGGGCAAGCCCGCCTTTGGTGTGGGGCCGGGAAATGTGCCGGTATTTATCGAGCGTTCGGCCCATGTGGAAAAAGCGGTTTCTGATATCTTGACCAGCACATGTTTTGATAACGGTACGATCTGCGCCTCTGAACAATCTGTCGTTGTCGATGCACCCGTCGAGGCTCAAGTCCGTGAGCAGTTCCAACGGCAGGGCGGTCATTTTCTAAATTCGTCCGAGGCCGATGCGGTCGGGAAGATATTGCTTACACCGCAACGGACGTTAAATGCCGGTATCGTAGGAAAATCTGCTGCTTTTATAGCAAATCTCGCGGGAATTTCGATCCCGGATGGGACGAGGTGCCTTCTTGCTGGTTGCGGTGGCGTTGGGCGTGATTTTCCATGGTCAATCGAGAAGTTATCACCGACACTCGCTTTTTTTGTGGCTGATGGCGTTGAGCAGGGTGCAAACCGGTGTCAGGAGATACTCCAATTCGGCGGTATGGGACACACGGCGGGAATGCATACACAGGACCGGGCGGCGGCGATCAAATACGGCCTGCAAATGCCGGCGGCGAGAGTTATTATCAATTCGCCGACGACGCACGGGGCGATCGGATTTTCGACCGATCTTCCGCCGTCGATGACACTCGGATGCGGGTCGTGGGGCGGCAATGTTACATCCGACAATATTTCACCCCATCATTTGATGGACATCAAACGCGTTGCTTTTGAGACTAAACCGGTCAACAAGCAGTCGGCGGTTGGCAGTCGGCAGGCGGCAGGTGTGACCTATACGGAGCCTGCTACGCGAACATCTCCGAAGCGTGAGGAAATCGCGGCTATTGTTGACAGTTTCCTAAGTAAGAAACTGGCAGAAATGCCTGAGACGGAAGCCGTGGGACCCTCGCCGGGAGTAAAAACGATCATCCACGAAATAACGCCTGAGAATGCAGTTCAAAAGCCGGTGCCGATCAGTGCTGTCGAGTTTGTAAGCGAAGACGATGTACGCCGGGCGGTTGATCGCGGAGAGAAGATATACATTTCTAAAAAGACCATTCTGACGCCGTCCGCCCGCGATCTGGGTGAAGAAAAGGAAGTGTTTGCAAGAGTTTAGACGATGGCTGAAGCGACTCTCGAAAAAACAGTCTGCGAAAAGTGCGGCGTTAATATTCGCGAAAATACCCAGTTTTGCTATAACTGCGGCAGTTCTGTAGGGGCCCGCCTGGTTGAAGATTCAAACGCGTCTCAAGTCGATGCTGAAACACAGGCCGCTCTCGCTGATCTTGCGGAGAAATTTAAGATCGACGAGGATGCTGATGATAAAATGGCGAAGGCTGCGGCCGAACGAAAAAAAGCCCGCGTCATCCCGCGAAAAACGAAAGAGTTTGTATGGGAGTCGAAGGACGAAGCATCGGGGCGTCTCGTTTTCCTGATAGCGCTGTTGATTACGGTAACCGCTGCGGCGATAGTTTTCGTAGCGGTGTTTTGGAGATAGTAACGAAATATGATTACCGCGATCGGAGTATTCTTTTTTGCTATTTTTACAGGAATGGCCCTGCTTGCTTTGGCAGTCATTTTTATCGCCCGACGGCGTAAACGTCGCTAGCTCTTATTTTTAAGGAAATATATGGAAGCATTAGGAATGGTTGAATGTTTTGGACTGGTTGCGATGATCGAGGCCGCGGATGCCATGGTTAAGGCCGCGAATGTAAAACTTGTCGGTTACGAAAAGATAGACGCCGGGCTCGTGACGGCAATAGTTCGCGGCGAGGTTGGAGCGGTCAAGGCAGCTGTCGATGCGGGAGCCGCGGCTGCTCGTCGTATAGGAACGGTAACCGCCATCCATATAATTCCAAGTCCTCACGAAGAAGTAGACGAAGGCATCCCGGTATTAAGAACCGGCGAAACGACGCGGAAAAAGATTTCCGGTTCTGTTCCCGAGTGATGACAAGAAATATCTTTGATAGTAAAAGCGTAACGCAAATATGATCGCATTACGCTTTTTTATTACATACAAAGAGGTTTATGGATTTTTTGTAACCGGTTTCGGGTCTGGCTGCGTCGGGCCGCCTTCGGCGGTTCGCCCGGCTCTCGATATTGCGATCCGTTTTTGGGCATTCGGCCCGTCATCGACAGCAACCTTGATCGTGCGGTACGTGCCGTCATGGCGGTCGTTGGAGGGAATGTAACCGATCGAATACTGTGTGCGAAGTTCACTCGATATTTCCCGAGCTAAATTTGGTAGATCAGCCGCACCCGCCGGAAAATATGCCTTTCCGCCTGTCTCCGTTGCAATTCGCTCAAGAAATGCCTTTGCCTTTGCCTGTGGGCTTTTGCTGATAAAACCGCCGTCTTTGCTGAGATCGCCAACAAATCCGATCACATAAATCTGCACCTCAGATTCACGCAGAAGTTCGAAGAGCTGCTTTTCGTTGTAAAAACTGTTTCGGTCCTCACCATCCGAGACGAGCACAAGGGCACGGCGTTTCTTATCGTCAGATTTTTTCGTTCTTTCGTATTCGTCAACGTTCTCGACCGCCAGATAGACGGCGTCGATGATCGCGGTCTGGCCGCCTTCGACGTAAAGGTTGTCGAGAGCATCGATCAGATCCGTTTTGTTTGCAGTAAATGGCTGTTCGATCTCGATCTTATCGCGGCCGACAAATCGGATTATCATGGTTTCGTCGTCGGGCCGGTTTGTGTTTACAAAAACCTTTCCCGCTTCAACGACCTTGTCCAATTGCTGCCGGAGCGAACCGGAATTATCGATAACGAGGGCATAGTTGGTGGGTACTTCAGATTTTGAGAAAAAATCGATCTGCTGAAGATTGCCGTCCTCGTAAATCTTAAACTCTTTTTCCTGCACATTGTTTATCGGCCGGTTGTTACGGTC
>JBDSCV010000149.1:0-16954 GCA_039920905.1 Pyrinomonadaceae bacterium | reverse complement strand
GCGTGTCAGCATCGAAACCGTTATCCATTCCGACGGCTGGCGTGGTTACAACGGCCTGGTCGATGTCGGCTATCCGAAACATTTTCGCGTCAATCACTCGGCCAACGAATTTGCCAGTGCCGATTCAAATATCAATGGCATCGAAAGCTTTTGGTCCTATGCCAAACGACGCCTGCAAAAATTCAATGGAGTTAAGAAGAATACTTTTTATTTGCACCTTAAAGAGTCCGAATTCAGATTCAATCACCGTAACGAAAATCTTTATCGCTCTCTTTTGTCTTTACTCAAAAATTATCCGTTATATTATCTTTAACTACCATTGACCCTAAAATAATTATGAAAATAAAGATATACTCGCTCTTCTCGTTATTGTCGTTATGCGTGGTGGTAAATGCGTTCGGCACATATTGTACGGCCAACCCTGAAAGCGCCGGCACGTCTGGACCTACCGCCGAATTGCTGATCATCACCCCCGAGGCTTTGGTCGCCGATCTTTACAAACAGCACAACGCAAACAGGAGCCCGTTCTTTCAGACAAAGAGCCGTGCACGCGTCGATAAGTATTTTACCAAGGCGACCGCCGACCTGATTTGGAAGGACGCCGTATCCTCAGAGGGAGAGGTTGGAGCGCTGGAGGGCGATCCATTATATTCCGCTCAGGACATGAAGATCAGGAATTTTGCGATCGGCAAGGCTAAGATCAAAGGCGATAGTGGGGTCGTGGCGGTGACCTTTACAAATTATGGAAAGAAGCAAACCGTTACGTTTCTGTTGCAAATGGTAAACGGCGTCTGGAAGATAGACGACATCAAATGGCCCGAAGGGGACAGCATGGTCGATGCTATTAAGGAGACTTACCCTGCGAAGCTCAATTAGTAATGGACTTAGTTTGCGGGGTAATTGATCTGCTTCATTGCGGCTGAGTAAAGGAATTTATTCCCATTCGATCGTACTGGGCGGTTTTGAAGAAATATCGTAGACGACGCGGTTGACGCCGCGAACTTCGCTGGTAATGCGCGAAGAAACTGCCGCGAGAAAATCATGCGGCAGACGGGCCCAGTCGGCGGTCATACCATCAGTTGAGGTGACCGCCCGGAGTGCGATGGTCTTTTCATAAGTGCGAAAGTCGCCCATTACGCCGACGGATCGGATGGGGAGCAGGACCGCGAAGGCTTGCCATACATCGGCGTAAATGGCAAAACTCTTCAACTCTTCGATAAGGATGCGGTCGGCTTTTTGTAATAGTTTGACCTTTTCGGGCGTTATGTCGCCGAGTATGCGAACGCCGAGACCGGGGCCAGGGAACGGATGTCTTTGCAGAATTTCGTCGGGAATTCCCAGATCTTTTCCGATAAGTCTCACCTCGTCTTTGAATAATTCCCTCAAAGGCTCGATCAACTTGAGGTCCATCTTTTCGGGCAGGCCGCCTACGTTGTGATGCGATTTGATAGTTACGGATGAGCCTCTCAAAGATACTGATTCGATCACATCCGGGTAAAGCGTCCCCTGGACGAGCCATTTTACGTCACCGATCTTGTCGGCCTCGGCCTGAAAAACATCTATGAATTTGCCGCCAATCGCCTTACGTTTGAGTTCAGGATCGACGACATTCGCTAAAACCGTATAAAAGTCAGCGGATGCGTCCACGCTGCGTACGTTGAGATGAAGATGATCTTTGTAGAGTTTTAATGTGTCTTCAAACTCGTTTAAACGGAGCAGACCGGTATTGACAAAAATACACGTCTGCCGGGTACCGACCGCCTCATACACAAGCACCGCGGCCACCGTCGAATCGACGCCGCCGGACAAACCACAAACCACGTTCCCCGTCGACCCGATGATGTCGCGGATCTTCTCGATTTCTTCCTTAATAAATTGAGCAGGCGTCCAATCGCCTTCGCAGTGACAAATTTCAAATATGAAATTTCTTAAGATCTCTTTCCCTAAAGGCGTGTGCGAGACCTCAGGGTGAAACTGGACACAGTAAATACTGCGTTCCGGATTTTCGATTGCGGTCACGACATCGCCGGTCGTTGCGGTTGTCTGAAAGCCGTCGGGAAGCCGCGTCACGTGATCGCCATGGCTCATCCAGACGTCGAGTTCGAACGGAAGCTCATTGAATATCGCGGTCTTACCGCTGAGAACCTTTAATTTGGCTTGGCCATATTCGCGTCGCGCAGCCGGTTCGCTCGCACCGCCGAGATCAACAGCAACAAGCTGCATTCCGTAGCAGATGCCGAGGAGCGGCACACCAATCTTGTCGTAAAAATCCGCCGCCACATGCGGCGCGTCCTCATCCGTCACACTCGAAGGCCCGCCGGACAAGATCACTCCCATCGGTTTTTTCTTTGTTATCTCATCCGCCGACAAATGGAACGGATTTATCTCGCAATAAACGCCCTGCTCACGCACACGTCGCGCGATAAGCTGAGTATATTGCGATCCAAAATCGAGGATTATTATAAGTTCGTGATTCAAAACAATTTGCTCCCGCTCGATATTTTGCCTAATGTAGCAAGATTATACTTATAGCCGCGTCTCGAACAAAAGCGTTTTACAAACTCACTTGACAACTACGGGCGAACTTTCTAATCTTTAAGTTCGCCTGAAAGGGCTTGCCGTATTCCGCAGTAGCTCAATGGCAGAGCATTCGGCTGTTAACCGAAGGGTTGTAAGTTCGAGTCTTACCTGCGGAGCCAATTATATCAACAAGTTACGGGCACCGATTTGGTGTCCGTTTCACATTACTCACACCTTTACTCACACTTTGGGATAATTTTTTAGGCCGGTAATTTGATAGTAAGTGGATACATCTGGTCGCATTCTCAGAATCCTCCCATAGACTCTCACTACAACCCTTCGGTTAACAGCCTAAGTCCCTTTGTAACATAAGATAACATGCGATAACAAAAGTCAGACGTTGACCCCACAAAACGTCTGCTTTTAGCACGTTTACCCTTTTGTTGACCCCAAAGTCTGTAACATTACGGTAACATACGATAACATCGAGTCTTAGATAACTTTTTAGATAACCGTTTCAGCGAGGTTTTCTGACTAGTCCAATGCAGGCGTCAAACCGGGGAACATCTAATGCTCTAGGGCCAACGCGTCATTAATTCGCCGAGAATCATCGTGCTTGCTGGCGATCTACGACGCGCGAGCTTCCCTAACGATATTAACAAATTGTCTGGCCCGTTCCGTTACGATGTGGGCGTTGCCTTCGCGAATGGCTTTTACGTCAACAAGATCGGTGCCGATTCCTAAGGCCGAAGCACCGGCTTTGATAAAATCAGCCGCTGTTTTAAGGGAAACTCCGCCGGTCGGGATGATTTTGACGTGTGGAAACGGACCTTTCAGATTCTTGACATAGCTCGCACCGCCAACCGATCCGCACGGGAAAACCTTAACAAAATCGACCCCGGCACTCCAAGCCGTGATGACCTCTGTCGGAGTGAGGACTCCCGGAGCGATCGGAGCACTATATCGATGACACAAAGCAATCGTATCGAGATTCAAGGCCGGACTGACAATAAACTGGGCTCCCGCGAGCAGACAAACTCGAGCAGTTTCGGGGTCGAGCACTGTCCCGGCACCGACGAGAACTTCGTTGCCGTATTTGTCGGCGACTTTTTCGATAACCTTGATCGCACCCGGCACCGTCATCGTGATTTCAAGCACATTGACGCCGCCCGCTTTGATGGCCTCAATTACCTGCATCGCCTCATCGGCTGAAGGAGCACGCACCACCGGGACGAGGCCAATTTCTTCGATCTGTCTTACAATTTCCGCTTTATTCATATTACCTCGCTACACGGGCGCCGCCGCCCTTCATTACTCGCTGCACGTCGGCAAAGCTAGCCATAGTCGTATCGCCCGGCGTGCTCATCGCGAGCGCCCCGTGAGCCGCTCCGCAGTTTACGGCGTACTGTGCGTCTTGTCCGCTCAAGAAGCCAAAGATGAGACCAGATGCAAATGAATCGCCGCCGCCGACGCGATCGAATATCTCCAGATCCTCTCGCATCGTCGCTTGATAAAGTTGGTCATCAGTAAAGCAAACAGCTCCCCAATCATTGATCGACGCGGTCTTCGCATTACGCAGAGTAGTTGCCGCAACAGCAAAATTCGGAAAATCAGAGACCGCTTTGCGGATCATTTTCTCAAAATTCACAACATCTAATTTCGAATGATTTTCATCCTGGCCTTCGACCTCGTAGCCGAGACACGCGGTGAAATCCTCTTCGTTGCCGATCATTACATCGACATACTGAGCTAGATCGCGGTTTACTTCTTGGGCTTTTGACTGTCCACCGATGGCTTTCCACAGCGAGTCGCGGAAATTCAAATCGTAGGAAATTATCGTGCCGTGTTGTTTGGCGATCTCCATCGCTTCTTTGGCGACATCGGGCGTAGATTCCGACAACGCGCAGAAAATGCCGCCGGTGTGGAACCAACGAGCACCTTCCTGTCCGAAAATTTTATGCCAGTCAATATCACCCTTCTTGAGCTGCGAGATCGCCGTGTTTCCGCGATCTGAGCATCCCAATGCCGCACGAACACCAAAGCCGCGCTCGGTAAAATTCATGCCGTTGCGAACGGTTCGGCCAACGCCGTCGTATTTCACCCATTTGACATGCGACTGATCGACGCCGCCCTGATAGATCAGGTCCTGAACAAGTTTGCCGATCGGATTGTCGGCAAAGGCAGTTACAACCGCCGCTTCCATACCGAAGCAACGCTTCAGTCCGCGGGCGACATTGTATTCACCGCCTCCTTCCCAAACTTCGAATGAACGCGTTGTATGTGTCCGTTTATCGCCTGGGTCGAGCCGCAACATAACCTCGCCGAGGCTGACGATGTCCCATTTACAATTATCTTTTGATTTGATCTTTAACATACTGATTTGAAGAACCCAGTCGCTATCGCTCCCTGTTCTGACTTTTTCTGCCTATTGCGACTGCCTTCTGCCGACTGGCTATCGCGCCATCCATCCGCCATCGACGACGACGATATGGCCTTGCATATAGTCGCTTGCTGATGATGAAAGAAAAACCGCCGGTCCCGCAAGATCGTCCGAGGTGCCCCAACGGCCGACCGGATAGGCGAAAAAATGCTCGAAAGGTTGACCTCGATCACATCAGACCAATCTTCTTCGCTAAAATCGACGCCGTCCTCGGCGACAAGCTCGGAATGCTCTTATCCGAAAAAACTTCCCGTCCTCCCCTAAACCAAAACTTTTAATATAAGAATTAATCGATTTTGTAAAAATAACAATCCCAACAACTCTTATACAGATCAGGATTACATCACCGACATCTTCAAAATATTAAACAAAAGTAACTGAGCGGCGGGGTCGGTCGATATCGTTTCCTCAAAATCGAGATCGCAGATCCAGACACGGCCTTTGCCCATTGGAATTTCAAAAAACACCGCCATCAATTGTTCGGGTACGCGCTCAGGCGCGATGTAGCCGTGCGACGGGATAAAGCTGATCTTAACACGGGCGGCACCACCCGCTTTCAATCGGTGGGCACTGCTGGCTACAAAGACACGCCAATCATTTTTACGGCCCCACCATTTGATGTCCATCGGCTGCAATCCGTCCGTCAGCGGTGTACCCGCGGACGGCGAAAGATCCCCATACTCACCGGTCACATTCTTCACGCTCAAAATATCATTTGGGAACAGATCGACCGCGCTTTTTCCCGGAGAAAACAAAACGGCCGTCGCGCCTTGCTCAACCACTTCGCGTACACGTCCGCCCTTTTGCAAAGCTTTCGACGACTCATCACCATTGATCAGAAAAACGGTGTGCGGTGCTTCGATGGCAGCGGGCATCTCATCTGATAATGTTTGAAACCCCCTCGATTCATTAACAAATTTCCGCAGATCGCCCGTAAGCGAAACCGTAACAGCACGGCGGTCACCTGTCGGAGAGCTCGATTGCACGGTGTTGGCAAAAACCTCGATCTTATCGAGCGAGCGGCTCACCTCGTTTTTGCCGTCACTCAGCCGCAGAACCAAATTCAAAGACTGGCGAGCATATTTCGTTTGCGGAATACTAATGCGAATAGGCTGCCGGATCGTTGCGTAATATGGCAGATTTTCGATTTTTCCGATGTCCACCGTAGCAATCTCCTTTTTCGTTTTTTCGTCGGTAAAAACTGCCTGCAAGTTCAGACCTTGTAGATCGCGAAATTGCTCGTCGTCATTAGTTACAAAAACGGCGGTGTCGACCGCTTCCCCGGCAAAGAAACGACGTCGCCCAGTTTCCAGAGCAAGCCCGACCGGCGACCACGCATCGCGCATCGCCTGATAAACCGGATACGGCCTGACCTTCTCCACATCGTAACTGTGGGCAAACCAGCATTCGGCCGAGAACAGCATAAACCCGGCTGTCTTGTCGCCGCGCTGAAACCTGAGTTGCTCGGCATATCTCTTGGTCATTACCCGATGATGTTCGAGAAAAATTGCAGGGTCGCTTCCCGGATAAGAAGCTTTCCCGACCCAGGCCTGCGGCGTCAACAGATCTTTTGTGTAACGCGAAACCGGCAAACCTGTGTCCAGATCGGGGTAACCGGTGGACATTTCCTGCCCGATCAAGGGGCGATCCGGTGTTAAATTTTTGACATCGGCGGATGTATCGATAACAAACGGTGAATCGGTGTACCAGCCACGATAGCGGTGAATGTCGTCGATATCGCCGTCGTCAACATCATTTGGTTTGAGCGTCGTGTTATAAAATTCGGTTTCGCGTTTATAGGTTGAATCGGCTACCACCGGGCGATATGGGTCGAGGCCGCGCGTCTGTTTGACGAGCGTTGAAAGCTGTTTCCATTTATCGACATTTTTGTCGTCGCGGAGCAGCATTTCGTTGCCGATCGTCCACAGCAAAACACTCGGATGATTGCGACCGCGTTTTACGACATCTTCATTCTCCATCAGCCAGTGAGCAAATATATCGGGCGGCGTCCCGCCGATCTTGCCGGCCAGGGCCCACGGGCGAGTGCCCTCGACGCTAACGCCCAAACCGATCTCGTCCGCCGCACCGAGCCAAGCCTCGTTCCACGGGGTCGCATGTGTGCGTGTCACCCGTAAATTGCCATCGTGCATCAATTGAATTAGCTTTCGCGAAAGTCGCGTGTTCCATGAATTTTTGCCATAGGGCAATTGATTCGCCCCGCGCAGCCAATATGGTTTGTCATTTAAGAAGAATTTATTGCCGCGTGTTTCAAATGTGCGAAATCCGACGTTGTGCGTCCATTTGTCCAAAATCGCCCCCGATTTTGATTCGAGCGTTATATCCAGACGGTAAAGATTGGGGTCGGCTGGCGTCCATAATTTCGGCTTGACGCCGCGAAGCGATAATTCGCGCGTCACTTTATCTGCTCCGAGTTCGACGGCGAGGGGTTCGGCTGCGGCAAAGAGTTTATTAGTCTTAATATCCGTCCAACGCGCTTTCAAAACCGCAGATTGTTTTCCATTTAAACTTCGCGTTTCAACCTGAACGCGTCCGCCATCGAGCGACGGGATAAACCAGGCGTCGTCGATCATCGCCGCATCCCGCACGACCAGTTTGACCGGTTGCCAGATGCCGTGCAGATCGTAGCTGCGGTTGTCGGCGTCAGGCGAAAGCGGGCCAAACATTCCCTTGCTCAAAGATAGAATTTTGGAAGCCGTCAGATTTACGGTTACCGCCTGGCCGAGCGAGAGCGTCGAAGCCGGAATTTTTTCCATCGAGACAAATACCGCAATAACGTTGCGGCCAGCTTTCAAATATGGTGTCAGATCGTAACCAAAACGGCTAAACATCCCCGAATGTTCGCCCAGCGCCTGACCGTTGCAAAACGCCTTGCTCTTCATCGCCACGCCGTCAAATTCAATAAAAATGTGACGCGTTCGAGGCAAAGCGGGAACGTCCAACGTCAGTTGATACCACCCGTCTTCGGCACGATCGGTGTCAATCCCGAGCTTTCTTAACCGCTCCGCTTCAAATTTCTTAAAATCTTCCGAATCGTCGAGCCACCACTGCGTCCGGTTAAGAAATTGCGGCACCGGAACAGTCACGTAGCCATTTTGACCCGTGTCTATCTGCGGCTGTTCGCCAGCTTTAACCAAATAGCCGGGCTTATAAAGCCATTCGCCAACCAGACTGATCTCCGTCCCTGCTTTTAACTTTGCACCATCAAACGCGACAAGCCCTCGTTTGATGGCTGTTTGTCCGTCTATCGCAAATATAAGCGAAAGGAATAGCACGCCGATTAAAACGACATTAGAAGTTTGTTGCTTGCTAACTTTCATTTTTCAAAATTTCTATCTCGCGTCAGCGGGCAAAATTTATTCTTTGTGTCTTCTCGCTTTTGCGTCTTTACTTTAAAATCCCGCTGCCCGCCTACGACAATTATCCAGCGGTTTGTTTATCTATAAATTTTATTGAGATCTATAAATGTTCACTTGCCAGCATCAATATTCACCGCCTCCAGACGCGGCACGAGCAAGTGAATAACCAAAAGCGCAATTAAATAAGCCGAGGCCGCAAAAACGAATAACGAAAAATAATTTCCTGTCCATTCGAGCAAGTAACCCGCGACTTTGGCGATCAACATGCCGCCTATAGCTCCTGCCATACCGCCGATACCGACTACCGAACCGACCGCGCGACGCGGAAACATATCCGAAGTGAGCGTAAAAAGATTTGCCGACCAGCCTTGATGCGCCGCGGTTGCGAGTCCGATCAAGCCAACTGCAACCCATAAATTCTCCGCACGTGCCGCGAAAACGATCGGGACGACGCCCAGAGCACAAATCAGCATCGCCGTTTTGCGTCCGGCGTTGATCGTCCAGCCGCGTTTGATGAATGCCGACGACAGCCAGCCGCCAGCAATGCTTCCGAAATCCGCCATCACGAAAATTACGATTAGCGGCAAACCGATGTTTTTCAAATCGAGATTGTAATTCTTCCCCAAAAAATCCGGGAGCCAGAACAGATAAAACCACCACACGGGATCAGTGATAAGTTTACCGGCCGCGAAAGCCCAGGTTTGGCGGTGCGGGAAAAGCCGCAGCCACGGAATTTTTGTAACCGGTTCTTCCGGATCGTTGCGAATATAGGCGAGTTCTGCCGCCGACAAACTAGGATGTTCTTCGGGGCGACGGTAAAAAACCAGCCAGAAGATGAGCCAGACAAATCCGAGAGCACCCGTGATCACAAACGCCGCACGCCAGCCATAAACGACTGTTATCCAAGGCACGACGAGCGGCGTAACAATCGCGCCGATATTTGAACCGCTATTAAAAATTCCGGTAGCGAGTGCACGTTCTTTTTTTGGAAACCATTCGGCGACGGTCTTGATCGAGGCCGGAAAATTTCCCGCTTCGCCCAAACCGAGAGCAAAACGCGCCGCACTAAATCCCATCACAGAACTGACGAGAGCGTGTCCCATTGCAGCGACGCTCCAAAAGACGATTGCTAACGAAAACCCTTTGCGAGTGCCGAGCCAGTCCATCAACCTGCCGACAATCAACAGCCCGATCGCGTACGCCGTCGTGAAAGCAAACGCCACGTTGCTGTAATCGATCTCGTTCCAACCCATCTCGCCTTGAAGCGTTCCTTTGAGTAGGCCAAGCACCTGGCGGTCAACGTAATTGATCGTCGTCGCAAAAAACAAGAGAGCACAAATGACCCAACGAAAATTGCCACCGCTGCGGATAGTATTTTCCGGCAATGTTTCGGCCGCTTCGCTGGATGTTTTTTCTATTGCCATTAGTCTCCTTTCATATTACGAATTCACGCCCGACGCGAGATAGCCGCCGTCAACCGCAATTGTCTGTCCTGTGATAAACGACGCGGCATCCGAAGCGAGAAAAACCGCCGCTCCGGTTAATTCTTCCGGTTTTCCAAAACGCTTCATCGGCGTCCGCATCAGGATTTCGCTGCCTCGTTCGGTTCCATTCAATAATTCGGTGTTAAGTTCCGTCGGGAACACGCCGGGAACCAACGCATTGACGTTGATACCGTCTTTTGCCCATTCGGAACCCAAGCTTCTCGTCAGCGCCAAAACTCCGGCTTTTGAGGCGCCGTATGCCGCAACCTCGTGAAATGCGACGAACGAAGCCAGCGAAGCGAGGTTGATAACTTTTCCGCGTCCCGATAGTTTTAGCGTTTCGTAGAAAGATTGACACGCGCGAAGAGTGCCGGTCAGATTTGTGTCTAAAATCTCAGTCCATTCGGTTTCGGTAATCTCGGAGGTTGGTTTTCGCGCCGTTCGCCCGGCCGCATTGACCAAAATATCGACGCCGCCGAATTTCTCTACAACCGCATTACGCAAGACGTCAATTGATTCGCGTTTTGATACGTCAACTGTCTGCGGCATTGTTTTTCGTCCGACCTTTTCAATCTCTGCACAAACTTCCGCAACTAATTCTGCGCGTCTGCCAGCCGCGACGACATTCGCGCCCGAGCGCGCCATCGCAACCGCAATCGCACGTCCCAAACCGGAAGTTCCACCGATGACTACCGCTGTTCTGTTTGACAAATTTGTGACATTTTCCGTCTGACTCATAATCTATAATTGCCCGCAAAATACCTAGAAATCATAAATGTATTCAACGTAAGTCTCGCTGACTTTTCGCGCTCCTGTCTTTTCAAAAGTTTTTTGCGCCGCTTCGTTATCCAGCGAAGTTCCGACCCACATGAAATCAAATTTATCTTCGCCGCAATGCCGTTTAAGCTCTTCAATCATTCTAGAGCCTAACCCGAGCCGCCTGAATCGTTCTTCAACGGCGATGTCATACAAATATATTTGGAAATCGGCTGTTTCGACGGCTGGGAAACGAAAAGCACTCAAATATCCGACTGGCGTAGAATTGTCCAAGCATAAAATGTAATAGCAATTTTTGTCGTTTAAGGCTTGTTTCAGGAAGACCTCGTTGATTACTTGGCCGCTAATCGGTTCATCTGAAACCAATGGAACTAATATCCTTATAGCAGAAGCCAAAAGTATATAATCACTTTGTTGAAGCCTTCGTATTTCCATAATTTCTTTATTCCAGCCCGACCCAACCGCGAAAATTACCCGAAAAAAGTTTCGTCACATCGCGTTTTATATCTGCCCGCGTCACACGGCGACCATCGTGCCAGAGCGCGGTATAAGATTCAAAAAGTGCATCGGCGATCGCACGCCGCGAATGACCCCATTTGTAGATTAACTGGTCGAGAATTCGCGCGTCCGAATGCTGCGGAATAAAACTCGTCCCGAGCATTTCAAAGCGTTCACGGGTGATCTCAGCAATGATCGAAGTGTTGTTCAAAAACCACCAGCAGCCGAACGGCATCAGATTTGAGAATTTCCTCGCCGCGACGCATAATTCATGCTGATTTTCGCGTGAAAGAAATGTGACGAGAAATTTCACGTCCGGGTTTTCCACGCAAATACGCGTGACTGCTGACACATCGGCGCGACCAAGGCCGTCACCCGCGAGTTTCAGTGCCGGATTGACGCGTCGGCGGACTCCAACCATTAAAGCAAGCGAAAGTCCGTGCGCCCGGCAAGTCGGTAAAACGACTTTTTCTAATAATTTCCCGCGATAGCTATCTGCCGGATATGCGAAGTCGTCGGGCAGAGAAACGCCAAGATAAAGCGGGTTCATCCGTGCTATCCAATCGTCCAAAAACCGCCGCGTTTCCGCTAGCGAACCTTCGTCGAGATCCGCGGAAACCTGATACCCGTGTTTCGCGATCAATGGGGCAGCGTCCGTCCAATTATTCAAAATCCGATCGAGCCTGAGAGCGGCGTGAAAACGCGGATCGATCGCTTTTTCTCGGTTCCAAACTTTAATTTCAGCTTCGTCAAGCGGATCGTTCGTCATAACGATGTCGCTGACACGCGCAAGTTTTAGAACTCTTTCGAGATATTTTTCGGGTGTTTGCTCGGAGAAAAACTCGCGAGCCTCGCTCAAATCTGCCGCCTGTGTATTTAACCCAAGCGTTGATAAAACGTTGATCACCCCACGAGTTGCTTCGGAAAGCGGAGTGTTCTCGACAAACAGAGTCCGCCAGATCAGATTGGCTTGCTCGACTTTTTCCATTCTCCAAAACTCGGCTGGCGTCGTGCTCGAATATCGAAAAAGCTCGGCGATCAAATAGTGATAATTGAGCAGCTCATCAATTCCAAACAGACTCAAATCGCCAAATTGCGACGGGAAGAGGTGAGAGTGCAGATCGACAACAGGTGTCGCAGCGATCACTTCGTCAACCTGCCGCCGCAATTCGTGAATGTCCTGAGCGGCACCCACTTGATCGGCGTTAATTAGATTCTCAGATTGTTTAACTGCAAAATCGTTCATCTGTTGTTAAATGGATCCTGCCAAATTAATAAGGTATTTCCGGTGTTCGTGCGTCTGTAGGATCGGCCCAGCGATTGTTCGGGATGGTCGGCGTCCAGCCCTTTCGCAGAGGATCCTGATCGTATGGGTAAGAACCCAATCGTTTATACAAGTCGCTGTATTCGGCGAGTTTGTCGCGGTTTAATTTTACACCCAGACCGGGAGCGGTCGGAACTTTGATCGCTCCATGTTCATATTTGAATTTACCGCCCTCAATAATGTCGTCGGTCAAATGGTGATAATGAGCGTCGGCGGCGAAACTCAAATTCGGTATCACCGCCCCGAGATGCAGCATCGTCGCAAGTTGAATCCCCAATTCGCCGGACGAATGCACCGCGACACCAATTTGAAACGCCTCGCAAATACCCGCAGCCTTGACGCACGGCCGAATGCCGCCCCAAAATGTTGTGTCGAGCAAAATGACGTCAACTGCCGTGTCCAAGATATTCGCCGAAAGCTGCTCAAAACCGACGACGACCGTATTTGTCGCGAGCGGCATCCGAACCTTTTCGCGCGTCCTGCGCATTCCGTTCAAGCCAAAAACAGGGTCTTCCAGGTAATCATTTTTTATGTCTTCGATCTGCTGGCCAAACCAGATTGCCTGTTCGGTTGACCAGACGGCGTTTGGATCAAAACGAAAACTGTCGCCCGGAAACGCATCGGCAATGGCCCTGTAACATTCAAGTTCGTATTCGGGCGCAAATACGCCGCCTTTCAATTTGTGCGAGGTAAAACCGCCCACGGCTTTCAACATTTCAGCGTAATCGACCAACTGCTCCACCGTTCGGACCTCGCCGCTGCCATCTTTCGGATTCGGATAACGGAAGAAGAGGTACGACGCAAAAGGAACTTGGTCCTGTAGCTTCCCGCCCAAGATGTCGTAAACCGGAACACCCCATTTCTGGCCCAGAATATCGAGACAGGCAAATTCCAAAGCGGCTAGGATCTGCGTCCGGTTGTTGTAAAGCGAAGCGGACGGGTTGGCGATCAGGAAACGCATCTCTTCGAGATTTACCGGGTCGCGCCCGACGAGATACGATTTCATCGCCCGGAACATGCCTTCGGCCGATTCGCCGCCGCCGCCCATTTCGCCGAGGCCGGTGATGCCCTCGTCGGTTTCGACCTCGACAATTGTCCGCACAAATCGCCCCCAATGACAGCCGTTAGCGTGTCGTAGCGGCGCTTCGAGAGGAACGGTCACGGTCGTCGCTTTTATATCGGTGATCTTCATTTACTTTTTAACCTGTGCAATAAAACCCATTTCCACCAGCCACATTTCACAAAGCGTCGTCCACGTTTCGGTTGAACCGGGATTGTTTCGCAGGGCGATGGCGTGTCCCCCGTGCGGGAAAATATGCAGGCTAGCCGGGATATTCTTATCCAGAAGCGCGTTATAAAACATTAGGCTGTTGCGCGGATTAACTACCTTATCGTCCGCAGCGTGAACGATAAACGCCGGCGACGTTGTAGCAGTAACCTGCTTTTCCAACGAGTATTTCTCGATCAATTCCCGCGACGGTTTTTCACCCAGCAAATTCTTCCGCGTCGTCGCATGACCGTATTCGCCCATCGTGATAACCGGCGAAATGAGAATCATAAAATTCGGACTAAACGGGAACTTGTCCGTTTCATCATTGATTTTTGCCAAATCTTCCATTGCCGTTCCCAAATTAGCGGCTAGATGTCCCCCGGCGGAAGTTCCCAAAACACCGATCTTGTCCGCCTTGATCTGCCATTTTTCGGCATGGGAGCGGATCACACGCATGGCCCGCTCAGCGTCCTGCAACGGGCCGATCTCACGCTGCTTCAAATCGGGCGATTTCGGCAAGCGGTAATTCAAAACAAACGCGCTCATACCCAAAGTATTAAACCATTTCGCCAATTGCATACCCGAAATCTGATACGCTAGCCGCTCGAACCCGCCGCCCGGACAGATCAAAACCGCCGCGCCCTTATTCTCCTGCCGCGATGGAAAAAAGGCATAAAAACCGGGTGTGCCAACCCGATAAACACGCTCGTCGCGGATATCGTCCCTTAACTCCATCCCTTTCGAATTCGGTATTTTCCCCTTTTCCCACAACGGAATAAAATCCTGCGCTTGGGCCGCGAAAGGCAAGCCGAGCATGAATAAGATGGAGATTAAAAGTAATCGTTTCATACCGTAAGAAATTTTTAGCCGCATATGAACACGGATGACGCTGATAAATCGCCTCGCTAAAGTCCTATTCTTATCCGCGTTATCAGCGTCTATCTGTGGCTAATATTATTCCTACCCGCTACGGCAATCCCTGCGGATCGACGCCGAGAGGCAGGTCTTTTTCGATCAGTCCGATGCGTCGCGCCGCAGAATCCTTGGCGTATTTCCAAAAACGAATCGTCCAATCCATCGCCGCGCGTTCGGCTTCGAGATTGTCCGCACCGCTCAAAATCAGCCAATCATTTTTCGAATCGGAAACGCGAGTAACAAATTGCTTTGCCGTCGCCAGATTCGCGGGGATGTTTGATGCAACCTGCTTGATCAGCTGATTAGTTTTTGCCGTCCCGACGAGGACAAGGGCGTTCCGCTCGTCTTTCGGCAGATCTTTGAGTTCGTAAATTTTCACGGGCCGGCCAGACGCACTCTCCAAAGCATTGACTACCGCATAGGTCGTTTCGACATCCTGTATCGGGGCTTTATCACCGTAAACGACAGCAAGTGGGCGATTGAGATCAAATGAAAAAGTATTTTCGCCATAAATCACTTTCGCTTTTGTCGTTGCGTCAATTTGCGGCACTCCGGCCAGCCGAGCTTCGGCCCAGCCATAACGAAGTAGCTCGTTTGCGCCTTCAATCCGGAGAAAAAGATGATAAAAACCGGGAAGCGGCCCCGGCGAATTGTCGGTCGGGAGAGCTTGCAGATCGATATTGATCGTCCTCGATTCATTAGGTTTAAGGTTCAAAGCCGCATCGTTTTGTAATTTCGCCTGCAAATTCGCGGGCGATTCGGCCGAGATTTTCAAATTCACATCACGTTTGCTCGTGTTGGTTATCTTAAACTCAGCCGTGCCTTTGCCGTTTTTATGGAGTTCCGTTACGACGTGTTCGACATCGATCAATCTATTCGGATGCGTCGGGGCGGCGTATTTTTTTATCAAATCAGACATGACAAACGCCTCAGGTTTCGAGCGACGACTCAGCCATATCTGTTCATAATGTCTAATTCCTTTTAACACCGCCGGACTCATCGCCAGATTTTCGTTAAATTGGAATTGATACATTGTGGGCATCGAACGTGTTTTCAAGACATTTTCGAAGATCGGAGCGTAAACCTTCGCGCGGTCCTCCTCGGTCATCCGTGTCAGAAAACGCCAGTTCCATTCCGTAATAATTGGCTCTTTGCCAATACGCCGGCCGTAGCTCGCGGCGGCGAGAGCAAACCCGCGCATATTTGCCTGCGAGTCGAGCCCGTCGGCATAAGCATGCTGTCCGACCTTATCAAACGGTACGCCGAGCTTGTGCAAACGGTCGAAAGCTCCCGTATTTGTGTGTGCCGTGAGATGGACGGGAATTTCCGGTGCGACCGATTTGACCGCAGAATAGATCTTCTTCCAATAATCCGGGGCGTCGTCGTTGATCCCGAAGATCAACACCTCGTTATCAATCTCCACGCCGTCGATCACGTCGCGGTAGCGTTTGACGAGCTCGGCGGTGTCCTCGGCGGAGATTCGGGCGTCAATCAACCCTTTAAATTTCAGTTCCCGAAGTTCTCCGAATAAAAAATCGAGATATTCAAAGCGTTTTTTCTTCTCTATACCGCTGATGAGTTCGAGATGATGCAGACGGATCAGTTCAAATCCGAGCGTCTTTGCGATCCGCAGATCGCGGCGTATGTCGTCGGCAAATAACTGCCATTTATTCACCGTGTCGGCGGCCAGCGGCCAGTATGAGTCGCGATCCATTCCCGGCAATTTTTTGATGTCAAAGTTTTCGCCCAAGGTCGAATACGGGAAATAATTTGTGCCAAAGCGGGTGTAGGGAACGCCGATGGAATATTTAATTGTATTTTGGGTAGTTGTTCCCTTACTTCGTGCGGGCTTCTGTAATTTCTGTTCGGCGTACGAGGTGTAGGCGACAAATGCGTTGTCAGTTTGCTCGTCGGTTTGAGGCTCTTTGTTGAAAACGAGCCGCGAAACGTATGAAACGCTTTGGCCGCGCGGCATCAGCCGATTGTCCTCGAGCCGTTCGGCGTAGGATTTTAGGTTGGAACGCGCAATTTCGGTCAATATAAAAACGTCCGCGTTTTTGGTTTGAGCTTCAAAACCGATCTGCGGAATATTCGCCCCGACCCAACGTGCCGGGTGCTTGTCGGTCGCGTCTTGGTGAACCGTAAAGCTTTCGGAAAAATCGTTGAGCCACGCGACTGAGACGTTTCCTGTGAAATTCGTTTTTAGCCAATCGACGCCACGTTGCACATACCAATTCCGACTTTCGCCAACGCGAAAGTTTGTCCAATCTTTTTCGCTCATAACCGATATGCGATTGTCGTAGCAAGCCGTGCGCTTTGTTTCTTGTGGCTGCTGCCATCGCATCAAAA
>JBDSCV010000148.1:0-8725 GCA_039920905.1 Pyrinomonadaceae bacterium | reverse complement strand
TGTTGGTCATTTCAAGACTATCGCCGAACGAGATAACGCTGCCTATCAGACGCTCATAAACGATGCTCTGCGGACATTGGTCGATGCCCGCAATGAAGAAATGGTGAAACAGGAATTGAAAGCCGATATGCTGAAGGATAAGAAATTCTTACGTAAATTGAAGACGGCGCTGGCAAGTTGATCAAAACCTACCCATCCTACTGCAGGTGTTCAATTTTAGCTTAACTACCATAGACCCTTATTTTAATAACGCAGAGTGCTATTTTGAGTTAGATTAGTATAACAATATGAGCCAGATCGAAACCATTGTCGAATTTCGAAATGTCGGTTATGCGATAGACGATCTAAAAATCATCGACGGCCTCGACCTCGAGGTATTCGCCGGTGAGATATTGATTCTGCTTGGCGAATCCGGATGCGGCAAAACGACCACACTAAAACTCATCAACCGCCTTATCGAGCCGACCTCTGGTGAGGTATTGGTCGAGGGCAAAACAACAACGGCGTGGGACGCCATTAAACTGCGGCGGCACATCGGTTACGTTATTCAGGATGGCGGTTTGTTTCCGCACTTTACCGTCGCTGATAACGTCGCGCTTGTGCTCGGGCTTGAAAATTGGGAAGCTGCGAAAAAACGAGAGCGGACCCGCGAGATGCTCTCGCTCGTCGGCCTCGAACCCGAAAAGTTTGCTAACAGGTTTCCGCGTGAGCTTTCGGGCGGCCAGCGTCAGCGCGTCGGAGTTGCCCGCGCATTGGCATCCCATCCTGATCTGCTGCTGCTGGACGAGCCTTTCGGCGCTCTCGACGCTTTAACGCGAACCAAGCTACAAAGGGAATTCGCCCGGCTGGTACGCGAACTTGGCAAAAGCGCCGTTTTTGTAACGCACGACCTGCACGAGGCGATGCTGCTGGGAACGCGCATCGCCCTGATGGACGCCGGCAAGATCGTCCTGCTCGACACACCCGATAATTTTTCGAAAGCCGAACTGCCATTGGCCCGCGCTTACCTAGATACGGTTTTGGTTCCGGCATAATCGAGAGTATTATTTGCGTAACAATATGAATAAAAATAGTCAGAACAGACGCGAATTTCTGACGACCGGAGCGGTCGGTTTGGCGACAATTGCTTTGTTTCGAAATTCGAGAGGCGAAATTATGACCTTTGCCGACGGCGATCCTTATCCTGAGTTGGTCGAGGTCACCATCACTGAGCTTCAGGCGTGGATGAACTCGGGCAAGCTTACATCCCGGCGGCTCACCGAGATGTATCTCGAACGCATAAGGCAGATCGATACGAAAACACATTCTGTGCTTGAGCTAAACCCTGACGTTCTTGCCATCGCCGACAAGATGGACAAAGAGCGTAAGCACGGCAAGGTGCGCTCGATGCTCCACGGCATCCCCGTTCTGATAAAAGACAACATTGAAACGGCCGACAAGATGCACACGACAGCCGGCTCGCTCGCACTCCTGGAAGCTCCGACGCCAAAGCACGATGCTTTTGTCGCCGAGAAACTACGCAAAGCCGGGGCCGTTATTATGGGTAAGACCAACCTGACCGAATGGGCAAATTTTCGTGCAAACCCGCTTAAAAACAGGGGTACAAGCGGATGGTCGGGCCGCGGTGGGCAGACAAACAGTCCATATTTTCTCGATCAAAATCCGAGCGGTTCGAGTGCAGGATCAGGCGTCTCGGTATCGGCCAATCTGTGCGCGGTCGCTATCGGCACCGAGACCAGCGGTTCGATTATCTCGCCCGCCGTTACTAACGGAGTCGTCGGTCTCAAACCGACCGTCGGGCTGGTGGCCCGCAGCGGCATCATTCCCATTTCGCATACGCAAGACACCGCCGGGCCGATGTCCCGGACCGTCACGGACGCTGCCATTCTGCTTGGGGCGATCGCCGGGAGCGACCGCCTCGATCCAACGACACTCGACGCAGACAAAAAGCGGGCGAGCGATTACACGAAATTTCTCGATCCAAACGGACTGAAAGGAGCCCGTCTCGGACTAGTGCTGGTTCCGCCGCAGCGGAACGCCGAAGCGTGGAAGGCTTACTGGCAGCCGTTCATCGAAAAGATGCGAGAGGCGGGTGCGACGCTCGTCGATGTAACTTTTCCTGACTACGGACCACTGCAAGCCGACCGGCTCAACATCCTGCAGTATGAGTTTAAGGCGGATATAAATGCTTATCTCGCTGGACGCAGGTCGAAATACAAGACGCTCGCTGACCTGATCAAATTTAACGATGACAACAAGGATACGGAGCTGCAGATCTTTGGTCAGGAGATCTTCATAGAGTCGCAAAAGAAAGGCAATCTGAACGACAAGGTGTACCTGGACGCGATCGCCAAGGTCCACAAGGCAGTTCGCGAGGATGGCATCGACGCACTTCTCAGCAAGAACAACCTCGATGCCTTTGTCGGGCCGACCGGTGGCCCGGGAATTGGCCTCGCCGCCGCCGCCGGCTATCCTTCGATCGCCGTGCCGCTTGGGTTGCGTGATCTTCCGGCATCGACAACGGCAGCGGGCGTAGCCATGCCGGTCTCGATCATTGCGACCGGAATGCTGTTTTTTGGTACCGCGTGGGCCGAACCAAAGCTAATCAAATACGCTTACGCCTTTGAGCAGCGAACAAAGGGCCGCGTCACGCCGCAGTTTTTGCCGACGTTTCCGAAGAAGTCTTAAGGCCTCGGCGTGATCGCTCTAATCAATGAGCTTTCTTGAGTTCCTAAAACAAAACTGGCCCGAATTGCTCGCCTTTACCCGTGAGCATATCTTCCTAGTTTTTGTTTCGACTGGTTTTGCGATTCTATTAGGTGTTCCGCTCGGCATTTTGCTAACGCGGATCAAATCTCTCCAAACGCCGATCCTCGGCTTCGCCAACATCATGCAAACCGTGCCGAGCCTGGCCTTGTTTGGCCTGCTTATTCCGATACCGTTTATCGGCGGCATTGGAGCGCGAACGGCGATCATTGCCCTTGCCCTATATGCTCTGCTGCCGGTTATTCGTAACACTGTCACCGGAATTTTGGGCATTGATCCAAAAATCAACGAAGCGGCTGTGGCAATGGGAATGACGGATTGGCAGCGTTTGAAAATGGTCGAATTGCCGCTGGCAATGCCGGTAATTCTTACAGGAATTAGGGTTGCCGTCGTCATCTCGGTCGGTGTTGCAACCGTCGCGGCGGCAGTAGGGGCGGGCGGGCTGGGCACGTATATCTTTCGCGGCTTGCGGCAAAACGACAACAATCTGTTGGTTGCAGGAGCATTGGCATCGGCGCTTTTAGCGTTGTTGTGCGATTTTGCTCTCGGGCAATTTGAAAGGAGCTATGAGATCGGCGGACGGGTCTCTTCCGCACGGAGAAAGTTTGTTACTCTCAGCGTGATCGGGGTTCTGGCAGTCATCGTCGGACTTGGTTTTATTTCAAATTTCAGATCTGAAATTTCAAATTCGTCCTCCGAGCCCGGCGGACCGCAACAGATCATCGTCGGGTCAAAAGATTTCACCGAGTCGATAATCCTAGCCGAGATACTCGCGCAAATGCTTGAGAAAAAAGGCGTTGGGGTCGAGCGCAAACTTGAGCTTGGCGGCAACATAGCTCACGAGAGTCTTTTATCGAAGCTAATTGACGTCTATCCCGAATACACCGGCACGGCATACACGGCAATTCTTAAACATCCGCCGATCACCGACCCGCAGGCGGTTTACGACCAGACGAAAGCCGAATATGCCGATAAATTTAAGTTGGATGTCAGTCCGCCGCTCGGGTTCTCAAACGATTTTGCGATCCTCGTTCGCGGCGATGTGGGGAGAAAGAACAACCTGAAAACGATCTCCCACGCCGTGCCGCTCGCCAAAACGTGGCAGGCTGGCTTCGGTCAGGATTTTATGTCAAGGGCCGACGGTTATCCCGGATTTTCAAAGGCCTACGGATTTAATTTCACAAAACAGCCCCGCGAAATGGATCTTTCACTGACATATCGGGCATTGCAGTCCGGCGAACTCGACATCATCGCGGGCAACTCCACCGACGGACTTATTGCGGCCCTTGATCTGTTTCAACTAACCGACGACAAGCATTATTTTCCGCCGTATCAAGCCGTATTTATCGCTCGACAAGAGGTCGGCGAAACCCTTCGAGAGACGCTCGATAACCTCAAAAACACCATCTCCACCGCCGCGATGCGGCGGCTCAATTACGAGGTTGACGGCAAGAAGCGAACGCCGAAAGACGTTGCCGCCGAATGGGTGCAGAAAAATTAGCTTGCTTATTATTCGAAAATCCTGTAGTCTCTTAGTTTGACAACTCCGTATCTCATTCATCGACGGTAAACACGCCTTTATGTTAGGGCGTAATAGATAGTTCGAGAAACGGTACTTTAAATACTGTTAGAAGAGTTTCCTTGCAAAAGTGAAACCTCGAACGCTGTTCCTTCCTTGCTACCGTTTCACTGAAGATCACTCCGCGTTAGTAGCTTCTTATTACATCCCGAAGAAATGTTCGGACCTGTGCTACAGGCTTTGTTCCGTGTGGTCGGGGCTGAGGTCAAACTATATGGTTTGACTGCGAAATGCGCGAACCGGTCTTCAGTAGATAGCGATTTTAATCACAAATGACTTTTAAAGATTTAGGCTTGCTGCCGTATTTTACGGATAAGTGCGAGCAATTGGGTTACACAGAGCCTACACCCATTCAAAAACAGGCAATTCCGGTCCTTTTACAGGGCGGAGACATTCTCGCCAGTGCCGAAACAGGCACGGGCAAAACGGCGGCTTTTCTGCTGCCGATATTACAGATGCTTGGCGATAACAAGGGCAAGCCGGGAACACGCGTTCTCGTGCTTTCACCGACGCGTGAGCTGGCCAATCAGACCGAGGCTTTTTGCCGCGATTTTGCGCCGAAGGGCATTTCCTGCACGGCGATCATCGGCGGAGCCGGTTACAAACGCCAGATGGATTCGCTGCGGCGCGGTGCTAATATTATTATTGCGACGCCGGGCCGCCTAATCGACTTTATGGATCAGGGCCTGATCAATTTCAGCAGCCTTTCGCATCTCGTTTTAGACGAGGCCGATCGTATGCTCGATATGGGTTTCCTGCCGTCGATCAAACGTATCGTCAAGGTCATCCCGGCTAATCGCCAAACGCTTTTCTTCTCGGCAACGATGTCACCCGAAATCGAGCATATCGCTTATGCGATGCTCAAGAACCCAACCTTTATCGAGGTCAGCCCCCGCGGCAAGGCTGCGGGGTTGATCGAACAGACGGCCTATCCGGTTGCACAGCAATTCAAAATGCCCCTACTGCTCGATCTGCTCGATAAAGAAGATTTTGACCGCGTGCTGGTTTTCACCCGCACAAAACGGGGTGCCGACCGGATCGCTCACATTCTCGAAAAGCGTGAGCATAAATCGAACCGCATCCACGGCGACCGTTCGCAGTCACAGCGTGAGGCGGCGCTTCGCAGCTTTAAGTCGGGCCACGTGAATGTGCTCGTAGCGACCGACGTTGCGGCCCGCGGCATCGATATTGATTCAGTCTCACATGTGATAAACTATGACATACCTGAGGCGCCCGAGGATTACGTCCATCGCATAGGCCGGACTGGTCGGGCGGGTAAAAACGGGCGAGCGATCACGCTGTTTACGATTGCCGAAGAGCATTCGATGCGGGCAATTGAAAAATTAACGGGCGAAAGCGTTGAACGTGTTCTGCTGCCGGATTTCGGCGGCCACACGGTCACGGCACCGGTTGCGGGCAAAAAATTTGGCGCACCGATCAGAAAGTTTCGCTCATTCGGCGGGCGACGCGGTAGATAAGATAGTTGTCAGCAGTCAGTTGTCAGAAAGAAAGTTACTAACGAAACGAGCTTTCTTCACCGGTCACTGATAACTGACTATTGAGGAAAAAATTATGGCAGTAAAAGTTGTAGCTTATTCAGTTGATCAATCGGTAGAAATGATGTGTTCCGCCTGCGATCTTGAGCAAAACCACAAGGTCCAGACCGTCACCAAACAAGGCAAGATCACAAAGGCCTCTTGCGAGGCCTGTGAAACGGTCAGCACATTTACCCGTGGCGTCAAAACCTCGGTCTCAATGGGCACCGGCAAAAACGCCTCGCCCTACGACCGTATGCGTAAATATCGTAAGGGCCAGGCAATGACCCACGACAAATTTGGCCGCGGCGAAGTGACGGCTGTCATCGAACCGCAAAAGATCGACGTCTTATTCGGAGATCAAACGCGGCGATTGATTCACGCTCAGGTTTAACGACCGAGTTGATCTGCACAAAAAAGCGGCGCGATTTCTATCGAGCCGCTATTTCCATTTTATGTTTCGGATTATTTTCTTCCGCCCCGAAACAAGAGGCCTAGAACGAGGCCAACGGCTGCCGAGATGAGGATGGTTTGGCCGGGTTTTTGCCGGGCAAATTCTTTGGCATCTTCGACCAGCTCTTTCGGGTCCTTGGCCGACAGTTCTTTGAATTTATCGCCCGCCTGTGCGAATTTCTCATTCGCAAAATCCTTTGCGTGAGCCGCCGCGTCCTGTATTTTTTGTCCGTATTCCTGTGCCTGCATTTTAAGATCTCCTAAAAATTCGTCATCCGTCACCTGATCCGTTAATGGTACGAGCCTCTGTTCCAATTCCTGTTCCGCCTTTTTTACTTCCGCTTCAAATTCCGACATATAATTACGACCTCCAAATAAGAGTAACTCTGTCCCTTGTTAGTGCAGCTTTTCAGATGAACCGTGCTGCTCAATAGTTGTAACGAATTTCGTAGATAAAATGTTCGCCGGAATTGGGTCCAGTGTGCAAAGCCCAAAGTCCAAAGCCGAATACACAAAACCAAAAACCAAATTTCTGGTTGACAACATCAATTTGAAAATGCGAATCTAGGAAAATAGTAAGTGCTTACTTACTTGTGAGTGGGGGAAAATATTGATCAAAGATCTATTCAAATGTGACCCTGTCGGCCGGATGAAAGGCGACGAGCGCCGTGAGCAGATATTGCAGACGGCTGTAAACCTGTTTTCGCAGCGTGGTTTCAAAGGGACGACTACCAAAGAGATCGCTCGTGCCGCCGGTGTCTCGGAGGCGATGGTCTTTCGCCATTTTGCCACAAAGGACGAGCTTTACGGGGCAATTCTTGACACCAAAGGCTGTAGGGACGGCGTTCATCGCTTTCCGTGGGAAGAAAACCTGGTACTTCAAACGGCGATCGAACAAAAAGACGATTTCGCCGTATTTTATAACATTGCATTTGACGCCCTGAATAAGCATCACTCGGACGTGGGTTTTATGCGGCTGTTGTTTTACTCGGCGCTCGAGGGGCACGTGCTTGCGGATAGGTTCTTTAACGAGTTTATTTCCCGCATTTATGAGTTTATCGGCAGGTACATAAAACAGAGGCAGGAAGACGGGGCGATGCGTGAGATCGATCCGCGAATCATCGTCCGCTCATTTCTGGGAATGCTGATACACCATTCGCTAAATAATATTTTGTGGGACAAGAAACGGACTATTTTGAATATTTCAAACGAAGAGGCTGCGATAAATTTTGCGGAGATCCTGTTGATGGGCGTTAGGGTTTAGAGCCTGACGCGACGGTAACAATGATGAGAAGTCAAACAGTTTTAGTATCAGCGGCAACCCTGGCATTAGCTTTCGTTATCGGCTCAGCAGGCTGCGGGTCGAAATCGGCGAACGCTAACGCCAACGCTAACAGCCAGCCGATCACGGTCGACGTAACGACGGTGCAGGCGGTCGTTAAGCCGATTCCGACGTATTTCGAAGCGACTGGTAACCTGGTTGGCGACGCTCAAACCGATGTTGCTCCGGCGGTCGGCGGCAAGATCGTCGAGGTCAATTTCGACGTCGGCAGCTATGTCCAGAAGGGTAGTGTGCTCGTCCGGCTCGACGACCGTGATGCACGGATCAGGATCGAACAGGCCGAGGCTCAGGCCGAACAGCAGAAAAAGGCCGTTGCCCAATCGGTTGCAGCGCTTCGTCAGGCACAGATCAGGTTAGGTGTTAAGGACGGTGAAAGTTTTGATATTGAGACCTTTTCGCAAGTGAAATCAACGCGGGCGAATCTCGTACTTGCCGAAAAAGAGCTTGTTCGCGCTCAAAGATTATTTGATACCGGCGATGTGTCCCGCTCGGTATTGGATCAACGTCGGTCCCAAAGAGATGCTTTACTCGGACAGTTGGACGAGTCGAGATCGAATGCTGCTGTTGCGGTCAAAGCGATCTCCTCAGCGGAAGCCTCGGTTGCTTCGGCAAGATCCGCCGTAGCGACATCACAAACCCAGATCGATCAGGCTCGCAAGTCTCTGACCGACACCGTCATTTATGCACCGATCAGCGGTTACATCGCTGAGCGTGTCGCTGATCCGGGTGAATATATAAGCCCAAGTACGCCAAATTCAAAGATCGCGACAATTGTGCGCACTGGAACGCTCCGTATGCGAATCGACGTGCCGGAACAATCCATTGGCAAAGTTGCGGTCGGACAGGGCATTTCGCTGCAGACGAGTGCTTATCCGGATCGGAATTTTGCCGGAACGGTCGCCCGCATTTTGCCTAGTTTGAATGTGACGGCCAGAACCTTAACGGTCGAGGCCGAAGTTGCAAATGGCGACGGCCTGCTAAAGCCGGGGCAATTTGCGACGGTTCGCATCACGCAATCTAAACCCGAGAATGCGGTTATGATCCCAGCCT